>CAZDSE010000001.1:0-25518 GCA_964507905.1 uncultured bacterium
CGAACCATAGATCCCAGACTGTTGCTCCTTCCTCCCCCCAACTCTCTGGACAAAAGACTGCAGGCCTTGCTGGCCGCAATCGTCTGCACGCTATCCAGAGAAGTGAAGATTGACGCTCCCGCTTGGGCCAAAAAACGATATTTCTTGAATGAACCGTGGTTTATTTCAGAATCAGAAAACTTAAAAGCCTCTGCCTTGCTTGAATCCCCTCTGTATTTTAGAAAAAATAATATTTTCGTTCTCAATAATTTTTTGGAACGGGCATAATGCTCACAGAAAAAAAAATAAGAGAATTATTTGAAGAATTAAATGAAAGATTAAAAGCACAAGGGGAAGTGGGCGAAATCGGAATTATAGGAGGGGCCGTCATGTGCTTGGTCTATCAATGCAGAACTGCCACACGAGATATTGATGCTGTCTTTAAGCCCGCAAATCTCATTCGAAAAATTGCGTCCGAAATGGCCGATGCATACAGTCTCAATCCCAATTGGCTAAATGATGCCGCCAAAGGATATATTCAAAACCCAATCCAGAAAGAAGATATCATCCATTTATCCAATTTAAGGATTTGGGCACCCGAACCTCAGTATATGCTCGCCATGAAATGCATGAGCGCCCGGTGGGATACCCATGATCGGGAAGATGTAATTTTTTTAATTCAATTTCTGA
This sequence comes from uncultured bacterium, assembly GCA_964507905.1. Taxonomy (GTDB): domain Bacteria; phylum Bdellovibrionota; class JACOXK01; order 2-02-FULL-40-11; family 2-02-FULL-40-11; genus CAZDSE01. The sequence goes on from CAZDSE010000001.1 coordinate 670, forward strand.
AGATCAAAACGGAAAAAGAAGTCTTTAGACTGATTGAATCTTATTACCCCAAAAAAACCATCCCTCCCAAAACCCAATTTTTCATCGAAGAAATTTTTGATAAAGATTTTAAGAAATCAAGGAAATAAATAAGAAAATCATCTAAAAGTACCCCTATCCCTGCACCACCAAATTCACCAGTTTCCCAGGAACATATATTTCCTTTACCATTTTTTTCCCTTCCAAATATTTCTGAACGTTGGGATGAGAGCATGCTTGTTTAATAATTTCATCTTTGGACAAGTCCTTGGGCACTTCTATATTGGCGCGCAGCTTCCCATTGACCTGAATCACAATCGACATGACTTGAGACGCAAGCCACTTTGGATCGGCGATTGGCCATTTTTCTTTAAAAATACTATCTCTATGGCCTAATTCTAGCCACAGCTCTTCAGAAAAATGAGGAGCCAAAGGAGACAACAAAATTAAAAAATCTTCCAAAGTCTTTGAATCTATTTTTTTGTTCTGCAAAGCACTCACTTCATTCATAAATTCCATAAACGCACTGACCACCACATTAAACTTAAATGCTTCCAAACGTTCGGTAACTTTTTGAATCAATTGATGATGAGCTCGCTCTACAAGAGGATCCGAAACAGAAGTCACATCTTTTGATTCCAACACCCAATTCCATGCCCGCCTTAAGAACTTATGAGCACCCTCCATCCCATTGTCATTCCACTCGGACTCCTGTTCCGGAGGACCAATAGCCTCACCGTGTCGGCTCCATATTGTTTTACCAAATCATCGGGATTCACCACGTTCAGCTTGGATTTGGACATTTTTTCAACTTTTCCCGTTTTTTCAGACTTTCGACATACCATCCCTTGATTAAATAATTTTAAAAAGGGTTCATCGAAATCAATCAGTTTTAAGTCATATAAAACTTTCGTAAAAAATCTTGAATATAATAAATGCAAAATGGCATGCTCAATCCCACCCACATACTGATCCACCGGCATCCAATGTTTGACGGATTTTGGATCAAATGGCCCTTGGGTAAATTTAGGAGATGGATACCGCAAGAAATACCAAGATGATCCGGCCCATTGCGGCATCGTATCGGTTTCCCGCCTGGCTTTTCCCTTACATTGATAACACTGTGTATTCACCCAATCTGAAATCGTGGCCAGCGGTGACTCCCCGGTCCCTGAAGGTTCATAACTTTTTACATCTGGCAATAGGAGTGGCAAATCTTCTTCTCTCAGTGGCAATTCTCCACATTTTTCACAATAAATAATGGGGATGGGTTCCCCCCAATAGCGCTGCCTGGAAAACACCCAGTCGCGAAGTTTGAAATGGACAGACGATTTGGCCAAATTCCTTTTGGTCAAAAAGTCTGTCATTTTCTTTTTGGCTTCAGGAGATGGGAGACCATTAAACTCGCCAGAATTTATCAACATTCCCTCTTCACAATACGCCTCCCCCACGGGTGACGCCGGGGGGAAGGTATTCCCCTTTTCGGAGCTCTGCGAGAAAAGGGGAAAACCCCCAGGCGGCAGGACCCGTGGGGTAGAGACTACAGATATAATGGGCAAGTTAAATTTTGTGGCAAACTTAAAATCCCTTTCATCATGCGCGGGCACACACATGATGGCGCCGGTCCCATATTCCATGAGAACATAATCCGAAATCCACACTGGAATTTTAGCCTGATTGATGGGATTCACCGCAAAAATACCCAAATTAACCCCAGTCACTGGCAAATCATGGCTCAAACGTTCGGTTTCCTTTTCTTGAGAGGCTTGTTTGATATAACTTTCGACATCCTTTTTGCGATTTGGCTCACAATATTTCAACACCAGTGGATGCTCAGGAGACACCACCATAAATGTCGCACCAAACAGTGTGTCGGGACGTGTGGTAAAAACAGTAATGGGATGTTGGACCCCCTTTGAATCCAAAATATCAAAAATAATTTCGGCCCCTTCACTCCTACCAATCCAATTGGCCTGCATGAGTTTTACTTTTTCAGGCCAATCCACTAATTTCTCCAAATCCTTCAGCAGACGATCAGCATATTGAGTGATTTTCAGCATCCATTGATTTAAATTTCGTTTGTCGACTGGGGCATCACATCGTTCACATCGACCTGCCACCACTTCTTCATTGGCCAACCCCGCTTTACAACTGGGGCACCAGTTGATGGGCATGAGTTTTCGATAGGCGAGTCCCTTTTTATAGAATTGAAGAAAAATCCATTGAGTCCAGTGATAAAAAGATGGGTCGGTTGTATTAATCTCTCGGTCCCAATCATACATGGCTCCTATTTCTGTGAGCTGTCGGCGAATATTGGACACATTTTTTTCAGTATTTAACTTTGGATGATTTTTTTTCTTGATGGCATCATTCTCCGCCGGCAATCCAAACGCATCCCATCCCATGGGGTGCATGACTTTAAACCCCCTTAACGTCTGATATCTGGACCACACGTCACTCAGCACATACCCTCTCCAGTGTCCAACATGGAGCCCCGAACCCGATGGATAGGGAAACATATCCAAACAATAGTATTTGGGACGAGGATCTTCATCCAAAGCCCGATGGAACCCCTTTTCTTCCCAATATTTTCTCCATTTGGGCTCCAGGTCTAAGAAATTATATGGACGATTTGACATACAGTGGATTTTACCTCATTTATTTTCTTAAAATCAAAGTTTATTATTGACAAACAGGGAAGCTCTCCATTAAATCAATCTCTGGTTTTGATTGGGGGAAAAAATATGATAGTCGCTAAAGAAATTTTTTTCGTAAAAGGGGTCGGCGTCCACAAGGCCAAACTCAGCTCATTTGAGATGGCACTTCGGGATGCAGGGATCGCGTGTTATAATCTCGTTCGAGTATCTTCAATTTTTCCTCCACATTGTAAAATCATTCCGACCAAAAAAGGAATTACAAAGCTCAAACCTGGGCAAGTGGTGTTTGCGGTCATTGCAGAAAATTCAACCAATGAACCCAATCGTCTCATCGCATCGTCTATCGGAGTTGCGATTCCGTCGGATTCCAGCAAATATGGATATTTAAGCGAACATCATCCTTATGGAGAAACAGATACCAAGGCCGGTGATTATGCCGAAGATTTGGCAGCTGAGATGCTCGCCACAACGTTGGGCGTGGCATTCGATCCCAGTAAAAACTATGACGAACGAAAAGACCTATGGAAATTAAGAGATGAAATCGTGGCCACCAAAAATTTCACTCAATCTGCCATCGGAAATAAAACTGGCTTATGGACAACAACGATTGCTGCAGCCATCCTGGTCCCGTAATATTCAATGGCCCATAACATTCAGCCTCCCGATAATTTTTTAGGTTTAGAAAAAGAGTATTCAGACTATTCAAAATCAAAAGTCGTCATTATTCCGGCACCGTTTGAAGCGTCTACCAGCTATCAACAAGGCACTGCCTTGGGACCCAGAGCCCTGATAGAAGCGTCCAAACAAGTCGAATTATATGACATTGAACTCAATACCCATTTTCATACGGTCGGAATCCATACCCATCCAGAACTTAATTTTTCAGAGAAAAGCGCCAAAGAATCGTGTGATATTTTATACGACACCTCTAAAAAAGTTTTAAGCGACCAAAAATTCCCCATCATGCTGGGGGGGGAGCATTCGATTTCGTATGGTCTTTTTTTGGCACTATTTGAAAAATATCCCAATCTTTCTGTCTTTCACATTGATGCCCATACCGATATGCGAGAAGCCTATGAAGGGAATCCGTATAGTCACGCGTCTATCTTATATCTCATTCGAAAAAAGTGTACGAAAACAGTTTCAATTGGCATCCGAAGTATGTGTGAAGAAGAAATGCTCTACGTTAAAAAATACAACGTTCCCGTTTATTTCGATTATCAAACTTCTCAAACTGGATTTGATACGAACGAATTATTTTCTCATTTAACAAACAATGTTTACCTCACTATTGATGTAGATGGACTTTCTCCTACGATTGTTCCTTCCACCGGCACCCCAGAACCCGGAGGATTGGGCTGGTATGAAAGCTTGAATATTTTAAAAAAATTATTTAAATCTAAAAATGTGGTTGGAATGGATGTGGTGGAACACATGCCCATTCCCAATGTGGTTTATGGTGATTTTTCTGTTGCCAAGTTAATTTATAAGTGTATAGGCTATAAATATTTCTAACTTATGAGCGCGTATAAAGGAATAACAGACCCAGTCGAAAATTTAACTGTTGAAGATGACGTGCTCGTCATGAACATCAACGGAAAAGTATTTGATTCTGTCGGCCAAATAGAAACCGTGGATCTCCCCGAAGAAGGAGAAGAAGTCGTAGCGGGAGAAGAAATTGCGTCCATTTCGGGCACCGAAGGAGATGTTCAACTTAGAGCCCCAATTTCAGGAGTGGTCCTCGAAATAAATGATCTTTTTACAGAAAACATTCTGAAAACTATAGACGATGCCACTCTTTATGAATGGCTACTTAAGATTGAACCTCAGGATCCGGAAGATCTTGTAAAGTTTGAAGAGTAAGTTCTTTCATATCCAAAATATCTTTGGAATCTTTTACTGAATCTTTTGCAAATAAAGGCAAAGACTCTGTCGTTCTACCTTTTAATTCTTTCAATTGTTCCAATGATGGAAGATCCTTCACTTGATTTAAATTGAAAAATTCTAAAAATTCGTCGGTTGTGGAATAGATCAAGGGCCGACCGGGCGCTTCTTTTACTCCCACAATTTTAATCAGCTTTTTATCGAGCAATACCTTCAATAAATGTGAACTATCCACCCCCCGAATGCCATCAATATCAATTCGAGTCACCGGTTGCTTATAGGCCACAATGGCCAATGTTTCTAACTGAGCCCGACTCATGCGCTGGGGTTTCGACGCCAGCATTTTTTTGATCCAAGGAGCCTTGTCCAATTTGGTTCGGAAATGAACTCCTCCAGCAACTTCTTCCAAATAAATGCCATGTGAGGCGTCTTGATATTTAAGCTTTATCCCATTTAAGACTTCATTGATTTCTTCTCCCGATGCATCCCCAATGATGGTCAATAGTTCCTTTACCGTTATTGGCTTATCAGAAGAAAATATCAGCGCCTCAATTAGAGATTGTAAAGACTGAAGAGATTGCATCGTTTGTAAATTGTCCTGTGGTGTCGTTGTCATTCAAGTCTCCTCTCATGATCGTCTAACCCCTTCATAAAATCTGAATTTAATACCTCTACCTGGGCAATGCTTTTAAATGCCTGAACATAAATGTCGCTCAATGGATTAGACTGAAACAACTTAATATATCCCATTTTCGTCATTTCCAAAAGCGCCAAAAATACAACCACCATTTCTTTTCGTTTGGCACCGCCGTCCTTCACGAAACCATCAAAAGGAATTAAATCGTTTAATTTTTCATTGAGTGTTGTGACAATCTCCATAATCTTGTCATACACACTAAGCTCTTCTCCCTCAATCGTATGAATCACTTTTTTGGATTTTAAAATCACATCCTGGAATGCCACAGCCAGTTCATAGACACCCACTTCAATCAAACTTTCTTTGGGATCAAAATCCCAAGTGAGATCTCTCGGTGGCAAGAAGACCCGAAACAAATCCTCATTTAAAAATGGCCTCTTTAATAAATCTTCAGCCGCATTTTTATATTGCTCGTACTCCATCAGACGACGAATAAGCTCTTCTCTGGGATCTGGGCCTTCTTCTTGCGACTCGTCTTCTGATTTCGGCAGCATCATTTTTGATTTGATGTAAATAAGAGTTGCCGCCATCACGATAAATTCAGACGCCAGTTCGACATCCAATGTTCTCATGCGATTAATGACATCCAAATATTGATCTGTAATTTTAGAGATCTCTAATTTTTGGATATCAAACTCATTTTGACGAATCAAATGCAGCAATAAATCCAAAGGACCTTCAAAATTTTCTAATTTCACTTGGACTGTCATATCTTCATCGCCCCTCGCACTTCTTCGATGGTCCTCTCTGCAATTTGTCTGGCTTTGTGCTCTCCATCTTTCAAAATCTCTTCCACCTTTTTGGGCTGTGCCAAAAGTTTTTCTCTCTTTTCTAAAAAGATATCATGCCACGGCTGCAATGTCGTTAAAAGCATCTTTTTACAATCGATACATCCAATCTTGGCCGTCCTACACCCGGCTGCCGCTTCATCTTGCGTCGGTCCATCGGAATATGCCTTGTGGAGTTCAAACAGAGGACATTTGGCAGGATCTCCAGGATCTTGTCTTCGTTTACGCGCTGGGTCGGTTACAAACGTCAATATCTTTTGATTAAAATCTTTAGAATTATCAGATAAATACACGCAATTATTATAGCTATTGCTCATCTTTCGTCCATCGGTACCTGGTACCTTTGGAGACAGACTCAGCTCTGCCTCGGGCTCTGGGAAAATGGGTGCAAACAAAAAATTAAATCGTCGGGTGATTTCCCGACCCAATTCCAAATGAGACACTTGATCTTCTCCCACCGGAACCAATTCCCCTTTATACATGAGTATATCGGCTATCTGAAGTACGGGGTATCCCAGAAAACCAAAATTCGACGTGTCCTTATTCTTTATCTGTTCTATCTGCTCTTTATACGTCGGATTCCGCTCCAACCATCCCACCGGTGTAATCATGGACAAAAGTAAAAAAAGTTCCGCATGTTCTTTTACATGAGACTGAACAAACAAAGTCACTTTGTTTGGATCCAGTCCCAAGGCCAGCCAGTCCGTAACATTATCCAAATAGGTTTTTTGAATTAAATTCGAATCTTTAAAATCGGTGGTCAATGCATGCCAATCCGCCGCAAAGAAAAAACAATCGTATTTGTCTTGTAACGATATCCATGTTTTTAGAGCCCCCAAATAATGTCCCAAGTGCATGGGACCTGTCGAGCGCTTACCGCTCACCAATCTTTTCTTTTTCATATGTCATCCCCGCGAAAGCTATGTCATCCCCTCGAAAGCGGGGATCTCTCCCTAAAATAAAAACAAATGCTCCAACCACCGTCCCACCAAAAATACCGGCCACGCCACATAGCTTAAAACCCCGGTCATCATCAATGCCAAGAGCACAATCATTCCACTCATGGGATGAATCGATTCAAAAAAACTTCGAATATTGTCTGGCAAAAATCGCCCAATAATTTTGGATCCATCCAGAGGAGCAATGGGAAGTAAGTTAAAGAAACATAACATTAAATTGAGCCGGATGCCAATCACCGTCAAATCCTGAAACATTCGAATGGATTCCGGCATGAAAACCCCAGAACCAAAGCTGGTCACCATCCCAAATATAAAGGCAGATATAAATGCCAAAATAAAATTAGACCCAGGACCTGCCAAAGCCACCCAAAACATATCTTCCACCCGCCGACGAAAATTCAAGGGATTGACCGGCACTGGCTTTGCCCACGCAAACGGAATCCCGCCCCAAAACACATATAATAATGGAAGAACAACGGTCCCTATGGGATCCAAATGAGGAATGGGATTTAAGGTCAACCGGCCCATGAGCTTCGCCGTCGAATCCCCCTTCCGATATGCCACCCACCCATGACAATATTCATGGATCGTGAGCGACAACACAAATATCGGAAAATACAATAGCAGCAAATGCACTTTGTCCATAGAGACAATGTACAAGAATTAAGAGGAGGATTCAATAGATCTTAACTTAATTGTGCCCTATCTCATAAATAGAGATAGTATAAAATGCTGAACTAAATGGATTTGTCATCGTAGTACACGAGTAACCGAATCCATTTCTATGAACAACTCCTATATATGATGCAGCAGGATTCGTTATGACTTTTTGAATGATGTTTGAAGTAGTGGTCAAATTTTGAGATAAACCATAATTTAATCGATTACAATCCCAATCGGCAAAGGCTTTGGCCATAGATTGATTAAAGGTCGGGAGACTGATCTGTACACTTTCTAAAAAATTCCATGACGGATCCAACAGAACCAATTTATCAACCGTCCCTGCATAGTTAAGCCTTGGGGCAAATAAAATCCAATTATTTTGAAGAGGAGATATATTTTTTATATCAATAATATTTTCTGTGGAACTGACATAATTCGACAGTTTGGCTTTCAGATCTATTGGAGCTGAAAATACTTTTGAGTTGATATCAAAAGTGTACAGCTCGAAACTATTTTTAGATGCCACAAAATAAATCGTGTTATCGGTTGCCTTCAGAAGTCTCATGTTTTCAAAATATTTATCTTGACCATATTCTTGATTGCTTAAAATCGCATTACTAAACGCCGTTGCACCATAAGTACTTCTCGAAGATTTTATAATTTGATTACTGGCCGAAGCTCCATAGTCCTTAAACAAAAGCCATGAGAATAAAAAGTTGGATCCTTGGTTTACCACACCTAAAATAGAGGCATCGGTAACTGGCTCATAATTCACATCTACGCCAAGATCGGTGCTTAGAAAATCCTTAATCAGTCTTTTAGATTTTGTAGATTTGTTAATTTCCAAAAGACTTAGAGCTTTAAAATTATCCCAAGCCCCCCCCTCACTTAGAAAAGCAATTTGTGTCAATGATGGGTCACTTGGAACATCAGAGACTACGATCTGAGGTCCGTAATAGTCCGTACCCCCAGCCAACATATTTTCAGATGGAGAAGTCGAAAATGAAGCAATTTTTGAACAGCCATTGTTATATACATGAACCACTTGTGGTGGGAGTATGGCCTTCGTCGAACAGTTGGTATTATAGAAATCATCACAAATAATGGTTTCACTACCGGTAGCGTAATTAATATTTTTTTCGTATACATAAACATCCCCATTTTGTCCCAATGCAAATTTGGCTGCAAACGGCGCATAAAAAGGAAGATCTCGAGCCACAAACGCCCCTTTAAGATAAGGAAAATATGCATTCGCGGGGGCTTTTAGTTCATCGTAGGGAATATCGGTCACGCTACATTTATAAGCTGGGCAAAGTATTCCCGTGCATGTCTCAGAGGGGGCAGGAGGAGGTTCAGCAATAATGAGATCTGAAGACAAGGAGCTCGCCCCTTGTTCATACCCTGGATCTCCAGGATAGAGTAAAATATGCCCCATAATTTTAAATCCTGATTTGGGAACCGTGATGGGACCTCCCAAATAAAATTGCGTATCTTTGAAATAGTATTCTGCCGTCGCTGGAGGAACCCATATCGAAGTAGAGGTCATAAAAGTACCAAGCAATGCGGCGGTAGCCGAGGGTTGTACACATTGATATCCTGTCGTTGATAATCCAGTTTTGGACGTCCCTGCTCCATAACCATAATCCGAAACTGAGTTGGTGTAGAAAAATGCGGGTCCTGTCATATTGAGTTCTGTTACGACAAACTTATCTAAAGGAAGCTTATAACTTACAGAATCGGAAGAAATATAGGGAGACGAACCAGAATAAGCATTCATCACCGTCATCTTATTTCCCACAAAGTTGATCCCATCGCTATTATAGATATATTCATCTTTGGGCAATCCTTGATCTGTAAAAAGATTGAGAGAAAAAGCCTGATTGTTTTTTATCCCTTCCGTATTTTGATCGTTAAATGTAACTTGAGCTTGATTAATTGAAAAATTTAAATTTGGGAACATCCGATAACTATACTGGACTTTTGTACAATTCCGATTCTGCAAGGAGACGTAGGAAAATATCCCAGTCACGGAAAATGGAATGAGCACATGGGAAACATTCACCGGCTTTTTAAAGGCCACTTGCCACCCTCCATTGGGAAAGATGGGGTTCGAGCTGGCTCTATTCATGTTAAAGTAATAGAGATCTCTTCCCACCCAATCATTGTATGGATAAGCCCCTGGAACCTGAAAAGATTGGATCACATCCGATGCAACGAGATCTTGAAGAGGTGAAAATCTGATGGCACCAATATTTGGTGCAAACCGATATTGCACTGTTTTAGATATGATCACACCATTATCACTTCTCAAGGCCTCAAGCTTAAAGTATTGAATTCTTTCAGTATCGCTTTTCCAATATCTCAGAAGTGAATCATACGTTCTGGCCGATGCATCCAGTTCAACCGGCTGAGACATCCCCAACAAGGTTGAAAAATCGGCCTTTTCAGACAGAGAAACTCTAAACTTTGAAATCACACGATCCGAACTGCCCCGAAATGCATCCAAGACTTTCCATGAAAAACCAGATTGAGTATCAACAGAAGCACCGGGTTTAAAGCTGACCAAAGATTGATCTTGCCTTGGAGAAGTAATTTCAAACACATCGCATTCATCTTTGATTCCATCACCGTCGGAGTCTTGGCCGTTGTCATTGTATTGGCAAGAATCACACGCATTTCCATAGCCATCGGAGTCTGAATCCGCTTGATCGCGGTTAGAGATAGAGGAACAATTATCAACAGTCCCTGTCACGTTAGAACAGGTCATTAGACTACCATCACACCCATCTTGATCTGGGTCATTGGCCAAAGACTTTTTGGTAATGGGATCTATATCACAGACATTGTCAATTCGATCGACGTCAGTATCATTCCCAGAGTTGACTTGATTATGGCAGCTATCGCAATTTGCAAAACCCACCCCCGGTAGTCCATCCATGGCTTCTCCGGCAATGACTTTCCAATCGGTGGAAGCGGTAGAAGGTTCTATTCTTGCAGGTCTACATTCATGTAATGGATCTGTGGCATTGGCGAGAGGCCAATAGTCGACGAGATTATCTCCATCAGAATCATAGGCGGCTATCCCAGATTCACATGCATCTCCACCTCTGGCATCACCGTCTGAGTTTTTCTGATCATGATTTGCGATATTGGGACAGTTATCGACTTGAGAAGCCCCGGTCTGAGGATTCTTACATGTTTGAAGTGTGGCATCACATCCATCTTGATCTAGATCATTGGGATAGGGATCGCATTTGGAATCAATCCCATCTTTGTCCCCTTCCGTAAATGAATTTTGTTCATTATTTTTCCCCACACAACTGTCACATCGAACCGGTTGCCCATTCACCGTAACATCTGCTCCTTGAGTAATGGCTCCTGTGTCAAGATTGGTTTGGGCTCTTTGGCAGGCATTTAGAGGTTTATTTTCTTGTACCCCTTGTCTTCTTCTTTTCGCCCAATCGAGCCAGGTACTTTGTACCCCTTTATGATATTCGGGTTGTAAGTCTTGATCCGTATCTAGGGGATATGGATCACAGACATCTCCAACGCCATCCCCATCAGAATCCATTTGATCAAAGTTTTTATCAAATGTCGTATTACTACAGTTATCACAAAACACACTCCCAGTACTGCAATCAGGGATTCCATCATTATCCAAATCTCTGGACGTATCCACAATTTGATTTAGCTCTGAAATATAATAGTAATCGCAGTTATTTCTAATCCCATCTAAATCGGCATCTAAAGAAGTATTCCCGATTTCTGATCCTGTTAATGTGCAAAAATTTCCTTCGCATGCATCTCCACAATTGTGGATATCTTTAGACCCACCAGACACTTCTACTTTACAAGAGTTATTGGAATCCAGTTGATCTGAGTTTAAAGCACTGGCGCAGTTATCACAGCTATCTCCCACGCCATCTCCATCGCTATCTGATTGCGAGTAATTATAAAGTTGATTTTGAGTTAAAGATGGATATTTTTTGGGACTGCAGTTATCACACACATCATAGATGCTATCCAGGTCTAAATCATCCAAGCTTCCCGGCTGGTTTGGCCCATTGTATACATTCCGACATGACGGAGATTCTTGACTATCTGCGATCCCGTCACTGTCTTGATCAGCGAATACAACATAGCTAACTATAGACTCCCCACTTTGATTGCCCACACTGTCTCTGGCAGAGGCTCTCACAATCACACTTTTTGTATAACTGAGATTTACCGTAGGCCCTTGAACGGTTTGAGAAGTAATGAGTCCACTGTTTGAGGCATCTTTGACTTCATAGAAAATCGTCGTTCCTGATTTATTTTCTGTTGAAAGCGTTATGGCAATACTATTTGAATAATTGGTATTAGATTGCCCAGGGGTAATGGTCATTGAGGGTGCTTGATTATCGATGGTATATTTAAATCCACTTGAAAGTGCTTCATTAGTTGCCTGATCCACACAAAGCGCATACAGTATAAATTCCTGGTTTCTTGGAATTTTATTCTTATCACTATCGGATAATAATTTTGGGTAAATATATTGAGATGTGGCTGTGGGAACTTGATTCACCCCCCAATAAATACTGGCTTTTAAATTCTCTACCCCTGAGTCTGTACATTTAATCCCAAAATAACTAAAAAAGTTACTTTCATTATATGCAGTTTGGGAAGAAGGACTCATCTGGGGCTCTGAGGCTACTTTCTTAAACTCGATACTATTATTTAATTTTGCTCCTGCATTTTGTGCCAAATCTATTGCAAATGCTCGAATAGTTGCTGTATCTGAAAGGGGTACTTCCGCATACCCCCCCGTGGCTCGAATTGTCTTTCCAGTGGCATCATTGGGATCGGGTTCTACGGGAGTGCCACTTCCATAAGTAATCGTATAATAAATAGTAGCAGTCGTATCTCTGACCGTGCTGTCTATAGACTTTTTGGCTTCTATTATAAATTTCTTACCAATATCTTTTATCCCATACAGTCCTCCTATTGGATTCCCTTGTGGACTAAAGTTAACGACTGGCAGAGTTTTATCCAACTCATATTCTCTTTTTACTGGGGTTTGTGTTATATTTCCACTCACATCTTCCCCAATGACTTTTATAATCGTTACCCCTTCATCAGAAATCGTATCGATCACTTTGGGAAGCGCTGAAACTGTGACATCCATTTTATTGGTGTAGCTGGCTTTAGTAACAGTACAATCCGTGCCATTTAACACCCTGCACCAATACACAGTTTTAATATCACTATCCGCATTGTCCAATACAACGGATATGGCTTTATTGGTTAATCGGGTTATTGGACTAATCGATAATACTGGAGCCATGCTATCTATGGCATAAGAAACCTCTTGGGTCTGACTTTGATTCCCCACACTGTCTTTTGCACTGGCTCTTACTATAATAGACTTTGTATAACTTCGACTCACTGTAGGCCCTTGGACCGTTCCACTTTCAAGTACACTGATTTGGTTTATGGCATCCAATATAGAATATGTAATTGTGGTCCCTGTTTTATTTTCTGTTGAAATGGTAAAATCCACTTTATTCGCATATGGAATCGAAGACTGACCTGGGCTTATTGTAACGGAAGGTGCCAATGTATCTATTGTATATTTATATCCAGCTGCAGATGTTCTACTTTCATTATTGGCCTCATCCACACACAGCGCATGAATCGTAAATTCAGCGTTTCTGGGGATTTTGTCCTTATCGCTATTCGATAAAACTTTAGAATATAAAAATTTTAAATCCTTTGTGGGAACTTCATTAATCCCCCAATACAGTGTGGCTTTTAAATTCTCTGCCCCTGAGTCTATGCACTTAATCCCAAATAAATTAAAAAAGTTACTCTCCGCATATATATCCGGCGAAGGACCCACTTGTACCTGGGAAGCATCTTTTTTAAACTCTATCCGATTGCTAGAAGCCTCTCCTGCGTTTTGTGCCAAATCTTTTGCAAATGCTCGAATGGTGGCTGTATCTGAAAGAAATTCTTCCTTATACCCATTGGTTGCTGTCTTTGTCACTCCCGTATGATCATCCGGATTGGGTTCTACTGGAACATTACTCCCATACGTAATCGTGTAATAAATCGTAGACCCACTATCTCTCTTATTATTATCTTTGGGATTAATCGCTTCTATACTTACTTTTTTGGGAATGTCTAAACTTCCATACGGCCCACCTCCCAATGGATTATATTTAATCACAGACTTGGTTGTATCTAGCTCATACTCCTTCTTATTGGGTTGAGACAAATTCAAATCACTGTCTTCTGCAATGAGCTTTATAATGGTTATTCCCTCATTAGAAATCGTATCGATCACTTTGGGAAGCTCGGCCTTGGTGACATCCATCTTTGAAGTGTAAGTGGTTTTACTAACCGTGCAATCAGGCGCATTTAATGCCTTACACCAATAAATTGTTTTGATATCACTGTGTGTAGAATCTACTTTTACAGATATGGCTAAATTATGGAGCCTTTCATCCGGCATAATCGTTAACTCCGGAGCAATGCTATCTATCGTATAGGTACTTTCCAAAAGAGGCGTAGACATATTCCCCGCTCTATCTTTCACAAATGCTTTAATCACATTTTGTCCCTGGGTTGTAAGCCTTGGAAGCGTAAATGAATATGGTAAATCAAATACATCCGCTCTATTTGTATTTTGATCACTGTCTAAAGGCGCCAATTTGTTATTGGTCCAATACATGATGCCGGCTTCCGATGACTGAAGCTTTGCCACCACATCCGCTGTATATCTTCCTTGAATTGGGGTTATTGAAAGTGTTGGAATTTCTTTGTCCAATACAAACCGAAATGGACCTTCTTTTGAAAAATTATTAAGCGCATTATACGCACTAAATCGCAACGTAAATACTTTGGCCTGCCCCACATTTACCTTATACGGATCTTGGCTCCCCACCCTTATCCCTGTAGATGCATCAAATTTTAAAGACGTCTTATCTGCATCCTCTGCCACTTCCCCTTCTTTTAAACTGTAATATATCTCATCTGAGCTATTGGCCGTTAAAAGCATTATCTTAAAATCTTCATTATAATAACTTCGGTCAGATAACGCCGTAGCCGCCACTCGATCCACTTCAATCTTTAGCCCTGTCGGTGCTTGCGTATCCACCTTATAGCTCGCATTAAATATCCCACTCGTATTCCCATAACTGTCCCTTGCCCTCGCCTTTATCACTGTCCAGTCATTTATCTTTTGTATCGTTATTTTTCCCCCATGCATCACATGCATACTCCGCATCTCACCAGCCACGATGGGATCACTCCCATCCTCTGTATAAAAAATCTCATCCGTCGCATCCTTCGCAAATAACGTAACATCAAATGTAGCTCCTCGAATGGTGTCCGCCACAGGAGAAAAACTCACCCCGGGCGCATCCTTATCAATCGTTATTATTAATCCTATCTCCTCACTCTTCTTATCCACTCGGTCCATGGCTATGGCTTTCACCACATAGGTCTTTTCTTCCCCGGGATTGGCTGTTAAATTTAATTTCTTGGATGAAGACATGTCCCATACCAAATTCGAATCTATGGCAGCTATTGAAGAGACCATCGAATATTGTACTTTTTTAATATCCGTAGAACCATCTGCCAAAATCTCTACCCCTATATCCTTTGTGTATATAATCCCACGATCCGTCACCTGATCCGCTCTCACTGGAGTTATATTGACCAAACTATCCATTAATCCAATGTCTGATGTCAAAAACCTAATCTTTGGATCATCCACATCGATCTCATAATGAAGAGTCTTAACTTCTGTCTTTTGAAGCCCAAATACAGAAAAAAACGCCACATCTGTTGTCTCTATTATTGGTATCGCACTCTGTGGCACATACTCAAAACTACTCTCCTCTTGTGGCACTATCCCATCCAACGCATAATATATCTTTGCCCCCACCCTCGATGCTTCCAAAAATACATCTATCGGCACCCCATATAACCCCTCAGGTTTACTTGCCCAGCTCGTTAGCTTGTCCTCCACCGCAGCCTTCCCAGCTCCTTGTTCCAACTTCCCTGGCCCCTCCCCGGTAGGTGAACACGACATAAAAGCCCATGACCCAAAAAAAAGAAAAAAACATAATATTGTCTTTTTTGAAATTAGTTTTAAAGAATTATATATCATACAGTCTCAGCTTACGTTCCACATCCCACCTAAATACTTCTTAAGTTTACCATAAAAATAAAAAAAGAAATAAAAATTTTAAAAAAACAAATCAAGATTCTAATCAAATTTTAATCCGCCATTATTAAACATCCGTCCTAATTTTTTATACCCACTATAACTCCGTAGGTTCGTTGCAGATAAAATAATGATAATATTTGTCATAGTCGGAAGAGACATCTCTTAGGACAGGCCCAATAATCTTTTCTTTGGGCAGGACATTCCTCCGATGGACCATGATAAAATGCTGTCCTAGATTTGCGACATAGATGTGATTCCCATAGGCTCCTACAATTCCCGATCCAAATGAACCTGCGCTTGCCACATTGTAATAAAAAAGATCATTGGTGATGGGAGTCGATTTCCCGGGTGGAAGCGATGTAAAAAAGTGCTTAAAGAGCCACTCATTGTAGCGAATACTCGCCTGAAATCCAAGAGGTGGAAGCTGGACTGAAGCATCTCTAAATTCACAATTTTTGAGTCGATCCCCTTCCCTTTGATATACAATCGAAGGCAATGAACCGTGCCCAATGACGAGTTCGCCTCTCTTAAACGCACCAAAATCGAGTCCCCGGGTAAAGCTGGTCGCACTGCTGTCGCCCATCCATTCGGTATAGCCAGAGAATTGACTATCTGGAGATCGTGTCAGATCTATGCTTGAAAGAACGACGAACGTATTTGCATCAAACGCCCGCACACTGGCCCTAGAATGGTAACTCGATCCATCCCATACAGTCACAAAGAGAATCCCATCATCCGTTGCTTCAATATTCCCAATTCCTTTAACCAATCTTGGAGCTACGCTTTTTAATGGGATTTCCGCTAAAATATTTCCATTATGATCATAAACATCTATTTTCCCAGCGGTTACATAATGATCAGAATTCATCACCGCATTCACCACATAAATTTTATCTTTAAAAACGGCCAATGACCTCGGCTCATACCCAATCGGAATGACTTTGGGATCAGCGGAGAGATTGTTCATATTAAAAATCTGTAAGCGTTTATTTTTGGTATCGGATACCCACAAATCCGTATGATCACCCTCTTCAACAAATACCGTGTCTATTGGCTCATTAAATTCACCCATATTGGCACCCAATACATTCTTATTCACATTAGACGGATCTATTTTACCAAGCACATATTTGGGCATACAAAAACAGACTTCGTTATTGGGCACTGCATAAACGCTGCTACTCCCACCCGGTATGATGCCTCCATAAAATGTCTGATAAACTGGCTGATTGGATTTTTCCAAACATTCTTTTTTATCAAAAATTTGAATCCGATGATTGTAGCGATCAGCAACACCAATATATTTAGAATTGATACTGATTTTTCCGGCTTCCCCTGCTCCCGGAATAGACGCTTGGTTATTCGTAATGGCCCATGATTTCGGAATGGATGCTTGGCTCGCACCTCCCGAGACCAAAGAAAACTTCTGGGGTTCCCAGTACACTTCAAAATTAGGCCGCATTTGAGGGCTCAGTCTAAAAAATCCTTTCCGACTCAAAACTTCATTATAATAGCTGTCTTCTGTTTCTCCATATTGCTTGGGATGATAACACCCAATAAATCCGCTAAAAAAAGTCGGAGCCGGATCGCCCCAAGCCTTTCCACTGCTCACGGTAAACTCTGCATTGGCTTTGGCTTGGGCCCCACTTATATCTGTAACCACGAGTTCTACTTTATAAATTCCTGCGACATTGGGGACATAGGTCACTTGATTGCCAGTGGATTGTAACGATTGTTTGACGCCACCGGGTAATTCAATGGACCAC
The DNA here is from genome assembly GCA_964507905.1 of uncultured bacterium. GTDB lineage: Bacteria > Bdellovibrionota > JACOXK01 > 2-02-FULL-40-11 > 2-02-FULL-40-11 > CAZDSE01. The sequence goes on from CAZDSE010000001.1 coordinate 18,317, forward strand.
GTAGAGGTCACCGCATCCCCATCGGGATCCAATATAGTGCCTTTCATTTTCACTTCGCCCAATGTTTCTATTTCACCCAGCGGATCTAAAACAATCGCCGCTGTTGGAGGTCTCGATTGAATTCTAAAGTTTTGAGATTTGGTTTCGGTGGCTTCTCCATCGCTAACCGCCACAGATACTGCAAATGATCCGTAATCTGAACCCGTCATTTTTGAATTGAGGGCCTCACTATTTTCAAGAGTCGCTCCACCACTGACCATCCAACTAAAGGTCAGCTGATCATTATCAATATTTTGAACAGGGATCCCCAATGTATATGATGCTCCTTTTAAGAGTCTCGCCAACCCTTCGATGATATCCACTTTGGGATCAAAAGAAATCTCTCCCAGCTTGGGCGCTGCATTCACAACCGTAAAGCTCGACAACTGAGATACCTCCAAGCCTTGTTCGTCTTTTACGATGAGTGTAAACGGAATGGGACCTTTTTGTTGAGGTGTAAAAGTCACTGATTTTCCCTTCAGTGATTCGTTCAGCACACTTAATTTCCATTCAATAGTTAGCTTATCCACTGTGCTTTCAAGATCTTGAACATCTGCGGTTAATGTTGCAAGCTGTCCTTTATATATGGCGTCCGGTTGGGCCAGAATGCCTGTAATTTTTGGGGCATGATTTTCCACGCGAAAGGATTGAACGACAGACTGAGTTTGTCCCCCTTGAGGATCTTTGACAATCAATCTCAATTCATGATCTCCAAAGTCCGATATGATAAAGATGACATTTTCAGATAAATTTTTTGTTTTTAATTCAATGACTCCATTGGGTTTGATCAATTGCCATTCGCAGGTCAATGCATCTAAATCCAAATCTGATGCAATGCATTGCGCGTCGATCGGTTTATTAAAAATAATGGGTTCGGTGAGAAGTTTAATCTGGGCATTCGCAGGATCTCTGTTTTGCGTCGCAAATTTTGTTTCAGTCGATGCACTATCCATTGAATCTGTCACCTTGAGCTTAATGACGTATTCACCATACGATGGAGGCATAAAAATAGGCTCAGCGACTTTTAATGTCTCAAGCCGCAAAGTCCCCTTCCACACCTCCCATGCATATTGGAGTGTATCTGAGTCTGGATCCAATGCATCAGATGACAAACTCACTTGTTGGCCCACCATATACGGAGATGTTTTGGCATAAATTTGAGTTAACGTGACCGACTTATTCAGAGTCGTAAAAGATGCTATTCGTTCAGATTTCGCCCCTTGGGCATCGGTTAAAATGAGTTTAACATCATATTTTCCTTTGGAAGAAATTTCAAATCGGGGACTTTCCATTATTTTTTGATCCGTTTTTAAAATTTCTGCACCCAAGCTGTCTTTGACACTCCACGCATAGACGAGAGAGTCTTTTTCCAAATCATCTACTTGGGCACTTAAAGTTAAAAAGTCATTTAAGTAAATCGCTGTCGGATCCATTTTAATTCCCGTAATCACCGGAGCGGCATTATCAACCATGATGGACTTTGACTGACCAACGGTATCAAATGAATCGGTCACCTTGAGCTCAATATGATAAGATTTTCGTTCTGGAATCTCAAACTCTCCCATTTTTCCGCTCAAAGATTTAATCACTTGATCTTGATCATCCAATAAGTTCCATTCATATGAAATGAGTGCCACTTGACGAATATCCGGATCTGAAGCGGTTGCACTCAGAGTCACTTTCCCGCCTTGATTCACATGCAAAGGAGTTACACTCATCGACTCAATGACTGGTTTTCGATTGAGAACATCTATTGAAATGATGTCTGGCGCACTGTCGCTCTCTCCATCATTCACCACCAATGACACATTATAATGACCGGGTTCTATGGCTTTAAAGATGGGACTGGATGATGTCGAATCTGCTCTAGAGAGAGAGGCTTTGTCAGAATCCACTTTCCACATAAATTTACTGATGCCACTATCACTCCTGGCTTGAGCGGCAATGACCACTCCTTCATCAATAAATGCGGCCGATTTTGCCGATGTCAAAGAGGTTATTTCAGGTGGACGATTATCGACAGCAATGGACGCATGCGATGGATCGCTTTTGGATACTCCATCTGAAACAATGAGCTCCACATTGTATGTCCCCTTATGGGTGGGCAAAAAACTTAACTGTGATTTTATTTCGTCAACACCCAGCGCCACTGATGATCCCGAGGGTTGATTGATGAGCTGCCACTTATATGTCAGCCGCCCTTGGTCCTCAGTATCCGTATCATAACTCTTCGTTCCATCTAATTTAACAAGCTCTCGACCCACCATAGTGGTTGGCGATGCACTTGCAACGGCCACAGGTTTTTCATTCGCCACATGAACTTCTCTGTGATCCTCTGAAAATCCAAAACCATCGGTCACGCTCAAAATAATGTCATAGGTTCCGGATTGAACCACCTCAAAAGAGTTTTCAATACCTTGTAATTCTATTAAATCTCCACCAGGCTTTTTAATTTTCCACGAGGTCGACAACTGATCTCCATCTGGATCATCTTCGGTCAAACTTTGAAGACGAATTTTAGAAAAAATATGAGCCTCTTCGGGTGTGACTGAGGCAATGGCTTTGGGAGGCCTATTTTCTAAGTAAAGTGTCACGGGTTCACTTCGAACAATGGTATCTCCATCGGACACCGTCAGACGAACCTCATATGAAGATTTTTTTGAAAAGGAGATATCCATTTCGACGCCAGATTTTGACGACACCATACTCCCATCTTCCTTATCCCGGATTTCCCATTGATGGGTGAGTGGATCTCCATCCAAATCAGCTCCCCCATGGCTAAACAAATGAAAAACTTCTCCAACTGATCCTTTGAGGGGAACAGCCAGAATGATGGCCCGCGGGGATTGGTTTATAATTCTGATACTATCTTCTTTTGTTGTTTTTCCGCCCAATCCATCTGAAACTTCTAATTTAATTTTTTGGGTTTTCTTGGTTGCCACCGTGTAGCTAGATTCTTTGCCTTCTAGCGTTTTTTCGCCATCATTGATGACCCATTTGACGTTAAACTCATCCCCATCCGGATCTGTACTTCCTCTGGCATCCAGATGAATTATTCGACCCACTGTGGCTTCTTTGACATCCATCTTAAGATCCGCCACTGGATTTCGATTGATCACGGTTAGTTTTAAAATGCTGGATGCAACCACCGCTGTGCCATCGGTGACTGCTGCTTGGATTTCATATTTTCCCCGTTTGGTGGCTTTAAAATGTTGCTTTTCTCCCGAGAGATCTAAAGCAAACTCCTTTAAATCATCTATCCCTTTAATTTTCCACGTGGTGCTCAATATATCCCCATCGAGATCAAAGGGCTGCGAGAGACTGAAATCGACGGTATCATCTAAGGTTGCGGAGAACCGATTCATAATCGCTTTAAATGTCGGAGCTGAATTGATAATCTCAATTTCTTTTTCGACAATATCGGATTGCGATTCACCGTCTGACACCAAAAGCTGAATTTTATATTCCCCTTTTTTGTCGGCTTTAAAGGAAGTCTGAGCGACTGATGTGCTCGCCAGTTCAGTTTTGGATCCATCGGGTCTTTGTAAATTCCAAGAAAAATATAACCTGTCTTGATCTGGATCAGAACTTTTGGAGCCGTCTATTTGAAAAACAGACCCGACAATTGGAGTTTGAATTTTGGAAATTTCCATCATTGCTATGGGGACTCTATTTTTGACTCGAATGGTAATGGGAATAGGCTTTGATGTATGTTTTCCTGCTTTTGCTACGAGCCACGCCACATAGGTTCCCTTTTTATCTGGAACAAATACGGGATTTGCAAACTTCGCATCATTTAAAATACTGCCGGATTCTTCCGGTGCAATGAGTCTCCATTCGTACGTAATATTTTTTTGAGGAAGTTTCCCTGCGTAAATTTGGACCGAATCTCCTGGCTTAACTTCTTCGCTGTTTTCCACATAAGGAGAAACATTGTCCAAAACGGATGGGCCAATTTCTTCTTCGGCTGTTTTTGTTTGAGGAGCCTCAGATGAACTCGTGCCCTTGTCTTTTCCGCATCCTTGCCAGGTAATTGCAAAAAATACAACAATAAGAACGAGATTAAATTTCATCCACAAACGTTCCACTGATTTCAACCCTCTTATTCTAAGACAAATTCTCCCTCTGTATCAAAATTTAAATCTTGTTTCCATTGATCCGGATCAAATGTCACCGGAGGAATACCGGCCGTAAATTCTGCGACTTGATCTTTATCCGCTCTCAAATGAATCACATTGCCTTGAGATCGCATATGGAGTTTTAAAATATTTAAAAGATTACTGACTTCTGTGATGTGTTCTGTATCTTTGGAAGTGTAATAGGTACGACTATCCAGAATAAACCGACCTTTTACATCCACACCATTGATCAATGGAAGGGAGCTTAAAGCAACATTATTTTCTATAATATACGAAATTTTTTGATTATTCTTCGTAAAGCCGAGATTTATAAGATGCATTCCATTCATAAACACATTGTTTTTAATGAGTCTCAACCCTTGATCATAATTCCCTTGTAAAAACGCTGTTCTAAACGTATCAAAACAGTTGTTTTGAACCACAATCACTGGCTTTTCCCATTCAATCGCTATTTTTTGATTCCACTTTTCCCCAGCATCATGCGTCCGAATGGGGATGCGCACATTTTTAAAGTGATTGTTTTGGATAACAATATCGAGATCATTCTCACTGGGTCCAATCATCTCATATTCATTGTCATATGTGTTGGGCCAACCTCCTAAAAACTTAAGTCCATGAATCGTCACATGAGATACATAGTGGGCCATCGCAAAAATAACGGCCTGCCCATGCGCTTGTTTTAAAATGGGGATAAATCCGTCTCTTGCTCGAATGATCAATCGTTTATTCAGTGTATTATCCTGCCAATGATTAATCAGGGGTATATAGACTGCTGAAGTAAAATCATATTGAGAATTATCTTGAATCTCGATCACAAAATCTTCCAACAAGTGGGGTTTTGTATCGATTAAATTGTGAGCGGGCAAATAAGTGGTCAACTGGGCAACTGCATCTTTTAAATGTGAAAAGCGATTGGGACAATCTGGACTGGGTACAATGTCTTTGGCCACAATAAACGCATTTTCTTGATCCTGACTACATTCAATATCCTTATAATAATGAAGATCAAATCCAGGCTGTGGGAGTTTTGGAATATCCGCACAAGAAGTGATTGTGGCTACGCCAGTGCCTGTGCCACCTCCAGTACTTGTCCCACCACCAGTGTCAGTTCCTCCACCAGTCCCGGTACCAGTCCCTGTCCCACCACCATCGCCAGTTCCTGTCCCACCACCAGTGTCTGTTCCGCCACCAGTCCCTGTTCCACCGCCGTCATTAATAATCGGCGCGTCAATTGAAATATTGACAGAGGCGTAATGTGCCCCATCATGTGACACAATAAAAATGTTGGCCATCCCCGGGAAATCTCCTGGCAGCAAATGAAATTTAATTCGCCCTTCTTTTGAAGAAATCAAAGATCCCTCAATAATCTCACCTCGAGAAGATATCACGACAAATTCTTTATCTTGTGAAATTCCCAAATCATCAGACTCAAATTCAAAAGCGCTTTTAGACCCGGCCACGAGCGATCCAGACGTTACGGCATGAATGGCTCTGGGCTCGCGAACTGAAAAAACAAATGTTTGATTCCCGGGAACCTTTGTCCCTTGAATTCCAAACATTGCCCCCAAAAATGTAATGGATAAACTTTCTTCACTTGAAACTTGATCTGGTAAAAAGCCAAGTCTTAATTCTTTTCGATCTCCTTTGAGTACGGTGATGGGCGAAATCTTACTCCCATCACTGGCCCGTAAAACTTCGATCCCCTCATCAAGAGTACTTTCCTCGGGAAATTCATTGGCCATAAAGAAAATGAGTTTGGAGTTGGATGGGAAATAAAATACTTTTTCCATTTGTTCTTTGGCACCCAGACTTAAAATCTCAACCGGCATAACCACCTGTCCACTCATTTCATCAAAAAAACCACCGTATGACACATTCAACACTTCTTTTAAACTCTGCTGCTCATCCGATTCTTGAGTGGCAGTGACCGTCGCGGGAGACTCACTCCCCTTGTCCTTTCCGCAAGACACAACAAGACTCACCATTAAAATATAAACATAAAAAATAATTTTCTTGTGCATTGAAGACTTCATCATCTTTTCTTCTCGTCGACCTTAGCTCCAGCAAACGTTCTACATATTTCTAATTATACCACGGTTTATCTGAAATCAAAGACTTTGAACGAGAAATTTTCGTCGAAAACATGGTCCTTCCAAATTATAAAAATTTAATGAGTTTCTCACTTTTCCCTATTTTCCGAGCAATAGCTCGGAAAATCTGGCCTTACCCCTGATGTGAACCCCGTTTAGACAGGGCACCCTAACTCTTGTATAAAGTCAGAAAAGATATTGCCTCAAAGCCTTACGGTCCGGTTTTAAGCTTTAAGGAATCTGGTTTTAAATTTTTCTTAATAGCTTATTGGACGTTCAAATGTAATATGGTCTCCGATTGCTGCGTAGAGTCTAAATTGGTTGCTTTAAATTTAAGTTCATAGGATTTTTGCCCTTTAAATTCATAATAAAGCTGAGGGAGCTCAAAAAAACCAGGAACTTCTTCGATCACACTTCCTTGGACCACTCCCCCAACAATGGGATATGACTTCACCACACTCTCAGATTCTTGAGCTAAGTTTCCATCTAAAAACCATTGATAATGAAATCGATGGCTTGGATTAACCCTCCCAAAAAGCGATATGGTGTATTTAGATTCTGGTGAAAAAGTGGTGATTGATTTTTAAAATTAGAAACTACGGATTAACCGGTGTTAAGATCTGGATTCGATAGTTCGCCGGATCGGAGATAATAATTTCATTTTTTGGGCCGAAGGAAGCAAAGGGCCTAATATTAAGAGACCTTACAGACCCATAAAATTCCTCCATTCCTCGATATTCTCCCATCTGCCCTAACGCAACTCCTTGCTCACCGAATGAAAGAATAGATTCTCCGGTCGGAGAATAAACATGCCCAAAATATCGATCATTTATGCCAAGCTCAGACTGAAACACCAACACATGGCCCAGAGGACCAATGTCAATCCAAGATTTTGTATAAGAACTATCTGATTTTTGAATTTCAAACTCATCAA
>CAZDSE010000001.1:25528-29463 GCA_964507905.1 uncultured bacterium
TTGATTAAATTTAATTAGTAATAAGATTTAAAGTTCAAACTCATCAATGAAATTTCCATCTTTGGTATATTTAGCCACCTTATGGCGCTGAGCTGTCTGGTCAACAGGTTTTAAAATATAAACATTACCAGACAGATCCACAGCGATATCGATATAACGTGGGAACGAATTTTCCTCATCTACAATCATTCGAGGTTCCAACGTTCGATTGTTCACAAATGTCACACGATATTTATTAAGAGCATAGTTGTCTTCCAATATATATATTCCAGACAAATCTGAAACAGGTTCAACCTTTAGCGCTTGATATAGTGGTGTTCTTGCAAATACGACTGTTCTTTTCTTGCCATTCTCGGATTTAATTCCAGAATTCGGAGTCATAAAGTCGCCGTTAAAAAAGAATGTTTGCCCGTGTCTTTTGATCGGATATTTGTCATTGATATCAACCATATAATCTCTGAGAATATCCCATCGCCGTATTTTAGAAGTTAAGATATCTTGTCCAACATAGTAATCTAGATAATATTCGGAGGTGCCCTTATAATATTCAGAAGATGTTTTATCTACTCCAACCAAGTTCTTATATTGCAAAATATCTCCAGGGATTTTAGATTCAACTGGGCTCATATAATCTCTGAATGAAGAAGGATCATCGAGCTGCATAATACCCTCTTCATTCCACAGCATTTGATCCGGTGATAAGAATTCAGCATTATATAAAGAGTGCCTCATCAAGCGCTGAAATATACCGATGGGCTTGATCTCGATATGGTCAAGTTCATAATTCACATTAAAAAGTTCGCCATTTTCTGGATTTATCAAATAGCACTTGTGCGAAGCATATCCCAATGTGACTCGATCCTGAAGTATCGGATCTGAAACTTTTGATAAAGAGATTCCAGTCGTTTTATTTATGGCTTCAATACTTTTTAATTTAGACATATTATCTCGATATAAGATCAGATCCACATTCTCCAGGCTCACGACTCTCCAAATTCGATCTTGTGAAGCCATTGTTCGAACATAAGTTCCCTGCAGATCAAATACTTTCGCATAATCACCCCACACATAGATAACATTTTGAGAAATAGTCATGCCGCTTGGAAAAAATTGCTGACGAACATCACTGACCGTCGTCAGAGATTGAACGATTCGAGGATAACGTGCATCTGATATATCATAGCAATGAATCTCAGAAGTTCTTTTCCGATCCAACGATGCATCATCAAAATAAGGCCGATTCAAGACACACATTTCTCCGGTTGTCATAAAATCAAGGTCTATAATTTTCCCAGCGTTAAGGCGAATAGTAGAATAATAAGATCCATCTCTATTCAATATATACACTGTATTTCTTTCTGCCAAATACATTCGACCATCTAGACCTTCTTCGAACACCTCAGGGTTAAATAACCCAATAGGCTCTTTATTCCCAAGAACAACACCCGCTTGCAAACGAGTCTGGGGTATAATATTGGGAATCGTTGGGTCCGCAATAACCTCCACAGGAATTTCTTTAATCACACTTTCTTGCAACTGATTGATAATTTTAATACTGACCAGATATGAACCCGGATAATCATACGTCCACCCATATCCTGTGACATCTGAATTAACCCAATCCACTCCATCGTTGGCATTAAAATCCCAGTAAGAAACCATTCCATCTTCCCAGGCTATTTCAGGCATCACTGAAAAATAAATGGTTTCTCCAGGCAGAAATTTCGTTTTTTCTATTCCCTCATTGTTCTTCATGGATATCGTCAACATACTGGGCGAAGGCAAAGAAACCGTTTTAGGTCTCACCTGAATCCGTTTTATAGCGTGGCCAATGAGTTGAAAATTAGAAGAATATAACTCTAATGTAAAATGATTAACTCCAGGGAACCAAATTGTTTTTGAAAATTTCCATTCCATTGGAAGATTCGTTACACTACCCCCAATAGGACCCGCAACACCACAACCATTCCAACTATATCTCATGTATTTAACATCAGAAGCGATTAGATCACCGATCTTTGGACGAATAGTAACCTCCTCCCCAGCCGTAATAGAATCAGGTCCCTCTAAATTGACATTAAAACCCTCAAGCGTGAAAGGATAGGCCATATTTTTCTTAAAACTTTCAAACTTAAAGCGATCAAAAGATAAGGCCAAAACACGACTATCAGGTTGTCGAACCCCAATGATCATTTTATCTTCTATGGGACGAATGAACACAATGGGTTGATCAGGATATGTCATAAAGGCAGCTTTAGGTATTTCCGTTACAAGCTCAGTTAGAGTATCTCCCGAAAAATAGTTATAAATCATCACTTTATTTTGATCCGACCGTGCCACATATACTTGGTCACAGAAATTTGGATCATAGGCGATATGGGTTAAACCCACACCTGCATTTGCCAACCGGCTCGAACTACTAAAATCATCTTTAACCACATAAATTCCCCCCTGCGTTTCTGATCTATCTTTTGCAATTACAATAATTTCGTTACCGTTCCCCAATAAAATATCATGATAAGTCAAACCACTACCAACCCCAGGAAGAGATTGATATTCACTGAAACGTCTCAGTTCACGACCAAAGGCATCAAAGAGAATTAAAGCACCAGTAGTTGTTAATGTAAGAATTAATCCATCCGGACGAACCACAACCTTTTGTCCGATATTGCCGATCGTATTATTCTCCCGCACTCTGAGTTCGATCGTCCGAACAACGTTGCCAGCATTGTCCAATATATGAATGCTATCGCTATCAGGATCACCGATATAAATTTGATCATCCAGTCCTCCCACATCCACAGAGGTTGGACGTTGAATCTGAGGATTATCCACCCGAGTCACTGATCCATCTGGCTGAACAATAACAATCGAATGATCCGCCTCATCAATGGTGATGATTTTTCCATCCGATGTCTGCTCAACTTGAGTGGGCTGTTGAATCTGATCTTCCACTGGGATTTGATTTGAATTTTGATCAGAAAAAATATCTTCTCCCTTTAGCTCTTCCACTATTATTGGAGACAATATCTCTTCATCAAAAGCCCCATTGAGATCTGTAACCACAACCTTCAAACGATATTCTTGTGCCAGTGATGGAATAAATGATAAGTGTGATGAATAATTCAGAGGAACAGAATCCACCCCTGTAAGCTCATATCTCAAATTTTGATCTTCACGATCTTTATCCGAGGCATGCACATTAATGATGATCTGTCGATCTACAAAATAGGGTCCAGGAGACAATGTAATGGAGTCAATCGTAGGGCTTTGATTTTCGACGCGGAATAATTGGGTGACAATGGCGGTATTGTATCCATCGTTGACTCGGACTTCGACACCCTGATCCCCTTTATCCAAAGGAGTCATGCTGAATTTCAGTGGAGCAGTATATTCGGCATAAGAATCTCCTAGGCCTCTAATGATCATAAATCCCCAATCGGTGTACGTTCGGGATGCCAAGTCAGCAGTTCCTTTAAAGTGTTTGACCTGATATGTTAGGGTTTCATATCTTTCAATATTTTCGATGAGATCTACTTTAAATTGAATGGACGCATTCGTATAGAATGGCGGTTGAGATACTTGAGATAATTGAATCACCGGTGGTTTACTGTTCACATACAATCGATGGGTGATGGGGTCCGACTGAACTCCTTCATCTAAAACGGTGAGCCCGACTTCATACCATCCCACTTTGTCCGGAACAAAAATAAAAGGAGACCCATTGGATTGGAATGATGCCAGAGTCGATGACGAAGGAACCTGAGTCATCTTCCATTGATACGTCAAAAATATTTCAGGCGAAGACGGATTCATCACTCGAAATGTCCGGTCCTTTAGGATATAAGAAGACCCTTCCAGATACTGAATCTGGGCGGTTGGTTTATCAACCACAGCCTGAACAGTATGAAGAACAGCCGGCGATGAAGCTGCTC
>CAZDSE010000002.1:0-14075 GCA_964507905.1 uncultured bacterium
TTTCGATGAATTTGGTTTCTATCGTTTTCATTTCATAGCTCTCAAAAAGCGTTTACACGACTCACATTGTTTGCACATTTCTTTTCCCGACTCATAACAACTCCACATCAGATCAAATGGGGCATTGAGTTCTTTTCCCAGGCGGACTATTGCGTCTTTCCTTAAGTCTTGCGTAAAGGAAACAACCTTTGCTTTCTTGAGCGTGGAAAATTCTAAACTTCTATTGACTCTTTCCACATATTCACTTGAATTATCCAGAAATGTCACCGCTTCTTCGGCATTAAATCCGACGATAATCGCATCTGCATCCAAACTTTCAGCGAAACTGGCCGCAATATTGACAAACACACCATTTCTATTGGGCACCCATACTTTGGTGGCACTATCTAAAGTTTTTGTCATATCATCCAATTCTGTCTCTTTGAGAATTGGCAAAGAGAGTTTTGAATTCACCAAAGATGTTTTGGTGATCTGTTTAAGCCATGGGAGTTCAATCACTTCATGAGAGATTTTATAAAGATTACAAATTTTTTGTGCTGAAGAAATTTCGTTTTTTGCCGATCGTTGACCATAATCAAAGGTCAAAGCTTTAATTACGTCTCCTTCTCGTAAGGCTTTACAAAGATTTACAGTAGAATCTAATCCTGAAGATAGGAGGACAATGCTTTTCATACATTTTTATCCTTCTTCACAAATGCATATGCATTGTGCCCATGAATGGATTCAAAGTTTTCGCACTCAATGGAGTACCAACGAACCGATGACCAATCATCAAGCTTCACAGCAATCTCACGAACCATGTCTTCTGCAAACCGTGGACGATCATAGGCTCGCTCTGTGACCGCTTTTTCATCGACGCGTTTTAACAATGGATACAGCTCACAACTGGCAGAATCCTCTGCCAATCGGATCAAATCTTCTAACCACACAAATCGATTCATCCGAACAGAAACTTTAACGACAGATCTCTGATTATGAGCTCCCCGATCACTGATTTCTTTCGAGCATGGACATAGCGTTGTCACCGGCACAAATGCCGTCATTAAAAAATCTTTGGAATCTAAACTATGAGACCCCCAAAATTTGCATTGATATTCCATGAGGCTTTCTGCTTTAGAAACCGGAGCTGCTTTTTTAATAAAATACGGAAAGGTTACTTCAATGAGCGCCACTTGGGCATTTAGTTTTTCTCTCATTTCATCCAAAATGGTATCAAAATTTTCAACATCGATTTCGTCTCGATATTCATTTAAAATTTCAATGAATCGACTCATGTGGGTTCCTTTAAAATCAGCAGTTAGATCCACATACATATTAAATGAACCAATCGTATGCTGAACGCCATTGGCCTTATCTCGAACTTTAATGGGATAGCGAACTTCTTTCAATCCGACATGCTGAAGTGGAATCCCTCGCACGTCCGGACTATTTTGGACATCTCTCATATGTTAATTTTCACTATAACTGGCACCGAGCAAATCTGTTTCCCAAACAGTTACTTTTTTTAATTGAACAGGATGGGAGGATAATGCTTTTTTTTTGTTTTTAAAAAAATATCGCGCAATATTTTCTTCCGAGGGATTTACATCTTGAAAATAAGGAATCTTATTTAAAATTTGATGATCCAGAAAATCTAAGACTTCTTTGGTGGCATCTTCGACAACTTTAAAATCCACAACCACCCCAATAGAATCAAGTTTTTGGGATTCAACCACCACATCCACTTTCCAATTGTGCCCATGCAGATTTTCACACACCCCACCACAGGCTCTCAATTGATGGGCCGCAGAAAAATGATCTTTTACGGTGACTTCGTACATAGACCGAAGCTTATAGCATTAGGCAGAGGGAGATTCAAGGATGTATCCCCCGGCTTGGCCGGGGGATGACATATTAAAACTACTTCTTTTTGGAATTTCCGGGTTTTAATTTTTTACCCAGCTCGTCCACCTTGCGATTGAGTTTGTCTAAGTCTGTCTTGGTGGGGACATTCAGAACTTCAAACACCTTTTCTTGGGCTTGAGCCACTCTTTTTTCAAGCTCATCTTTGGCTTGAAGAGCGACATCATACAGATTGGACTTTCTAAAGTTTTTAACCAAATCTGAAGATTCAACTGTTTCTCTGACATCACGAACCAAGTTTTCAACTTGTCGTTTTCCTTCAGAGGTTAGCCCTTTGGCCACCCATTTCCGAACCGTTCTTTCGGCTTGAGTTTCAAGGTCCGTTAACGATCTTTGCGCTTTGGTCACCCGAGACCAAATTAACTTTTGTAATGATTTTACATCAACTTCTAACCGTGACATATAAGACTCCTTTCATTGTTAATGTTAATTTTTTATTACAAAAACAAATTTAACACGCCGCATCATAAAGTCAAGAACTTTTTACGCACTGTGTCAAAATAACAAATCTTTGAGTTTGAGCTGAACTGAAGTCTTGCCCTGCCACTCATTGAGACCCACAGTATATAGAAGTGATTTGGCCTTCGTCGAATCGGCCACATGTTGGGACAAATTAAATCCAATCGCATCATAATAGGCCCCTTCACCCTCTAATGCCAATTTCAGATGCTTTTCTCCGACTATTGTAGATCTGGAAACTTTAAATTTTTGGGTCAAAAATACGGGCTCTGGATTGGACATGCCAAACGGCGCCAGTTGTTCAATGTCCGCCAATAAATCTCGCGTAACATCATCTAGATTTATTTCCATGTCTGCCTTGGCTCTACAAATGAAGTCGTCTTTGGATAGGATATTGGCGACCACTTCATCAAACTTCTTTTTAAATGAATCCACATTCTCCAACCGAATGGAAAATCCTGCCGCAGCCTTGTGTCCCCCAAATGTTTCAAACAATGGAGCACATTGTCTTAACGCATCTAGTAAATGAAGTGATTCAATACTTCGGCCAGAACCTTTTCCCACATCCTCACCCTCTGCAATCAAGCAAGTTGGCCGATAATATTTTTCAACCATTTTCGAGGCCACAATTCCAATCACTCCCGGATGCCAATGGGGCGATGATAAAACAATCGCACTTTTTTGATTCAAGCGGTCTTTCTCCACCATAGCAATGGCCGATTGAACGGTTTCTTCTTGTAACAATCGTCTCTGCATATTTTCAGAATCCAATCTTTGGGCCAATTCCAGAGATTCCAAATAATCATGACTTGTTAAAAGCTTAACTCCCAATTCTGCATGCGCCAGCCGTCCACCGGCGTTCAGCCTCGGGGCCAGTTGAAATCCCACTTCATATGTTCCAATCTGATTTTTTTTAATTTGAGACACCTCAATCAATGCCCGAACGCCTGGTTTTTTCTTTTGAGATAAAAGCTCAAGCCCTTCTTTCACGAGAATATGATTCATTCCTTTTAAGGGCACCATATCCGCAATGGTTCCCAATGCCACGAGATCCAAATAGTTTCTGAGATTCGGCTCAGATCTATTTTCGAAGTACCCTTTTTCTCTAAGTGCGGTTCTGAGCGCCATCATCAATAAAAATGCAACGCCCACTCCCGATGGATTTAGATCGGGGAAGTCACTGTCAGATCGTAAGGGATTTAACACCGCATGCGCATCGGGAAGCTTGGGTGGGATAATATGATGGTCTGTAATAATGAGATCTATTCCCAAATCCAGCGCGGCTTCTGCTTCTTTCACATTGGAAATTCCACAGTCGGCCGTAATCACTACTTTCCCACCTCTTTTTTGAATTTCTTTGAGCGCGTCTATATGCAGTCCGTATCCTTCTTTCAACCGATGAGGGATATGAAATCCAATGGGAACTCCCAATTCTTTAAAGAAGAGAATTAAATTCGATGTCGCCGTCACTCCATCGACATCATAATCCCCATAGACAAAGATGGACTCATTCTGATCAATGGCCCGAATAATCCGCTCCACCGCTTTTTTCATGTCTTTCATCAAAAACGGATTGGGCAAATCTTTTAAAGTACCAGAAATAAAATTCTTGGCCTCTCCAATGTCTTCAATTTTTCGATTTACAAGAAGCATTGCCAAAATATTTGAAATTTTAAGACTTCTGGAAAGAAATGATACCAATTCTGGATTTGGTTTTTGTAACACCCACTCTTTTTTCACTAGTAAAGATTAATAAGAAAGCATTAAACAAGCAATTAAGAAGTTTACCCAAATCAATGGCATTTATTATAAATTAAGGCTTGCCCTCATGAGACCGACGCATATAAAGTAACTTTATCCATGAAACTGTCTTTGCGATTTGTTTTACCACTGATTGTGGTTTTATTTTTAATTGCACTGAGTGTCACCCCACTCATTGATACACTTACCTTTCATTGGTTTACCAGGGACTTGGATTTAAGAGGGAAGGTGCTGACCCATGCTGTTCATGACTCTTTGACAAAAAAAATTATATCCGGTGAAAAAAAGAGCATTCTATCATTGTTAACAAAAATGACCTTGGATGATCGTTTACTGGCCGCTGGTTTTTGTAATCACAATTGGGTCCTTCAATATAAAACGGAACTTTTCCCACCAGAAATTCAATGCATAGATTCGGAATTTGAATACAAGCAATCAAAAGTACGAAAGTTGAAAAGCGGGAATATTCACATCACTAAAAATCCAATAATAAAGAAGGATCGCCCCTTGGGACAACTTCTTTTGATTCACGACATGAGCTTCATTGAGAAAAGAAGTAAAGAAACAAAATGGTATGTGTTTCTGTTTTTTATCGCTCTGGGAATCATTATTTCGACTCTCACCGTATTGATCGCTCAGTGGAGTTGGAGAGGATGGATTGGAGCGATGCGAACACTTCTAACCGGGGAAGGCATTTTTAAGCCTACTTCAGAAATGACATCTACCGAAGTTAAACCATTGGTGAAGGATTTAAGAGCTTTAATTAAAGAAATTCAAGTCAATCAACGCATTCGAGATGACAGTTTAATCAGCTGGACACCAAAAGTTTTAAAGGAAATTTTGAATAAGGAACTTTCAGGGGATGAGATTATTATTGTTTCTAACCGAGAACCCTATATCCATACGCATACAAAAGATGGGAGCCTAGAGGTTCAACATCCGGCCAGTGGGCTTGTAACCGCATTAGAGCCTGTCATGAAAACATGCTCCGGAACATGGATTGCCCATGGAAGCGGCAATGCAGATCGTGAATTCGTGGATGAAAAGGATCGACTCAAAGTTCCTTTAGAGAATCCCAAGTATACGTTAAGACGTGTTTGGCTGACACAGGAGGAGGAAGAAGGATATTACTATGGCTTTTCTAACGAAGGTCTGTGGCCTTTATGTCATATTGCCCACACCCGTCCTGTTTTTCGCTCTCAAGATTGGGAACAGTATGTAAACGTAAATAAAAAGTTCGCTGACGTTGTTTTATCAGAAGTAAAATCCAAGGATCCCATCATTTTGATACAAGATTATCACTTTGCTCTGCTGCCAAAACTGATTCGCGATAAATTACCCGATGCCATTATTATCACATTTTGGCATATACCGTGGCCCAATCCCGAAGCTTTCGGTATTTGCCCGTGGCGAGAGGAGATCTTAGAAGGATTATTGGGGAGTACCATTGTTGGATTTCATATTCAATTTCATTGTAATAACTTTATTGAAACCGTCGATCGAATTTTAGAATGCCGTATTGACAAGGAACACTCAACGATATCTTTTTTGGAAAAACTATCCGCTGTGAAAGCCTATCCCATCTCGATCGAATGGCCACCGCATTGGCTGAATCTTCAAAAATCTCTTCAAGAGTGCGGCAAAATGATTCGATCTATAAATAGTCTTTCTGATCGAACTTTGGTTGGACTTGGCATTGAACGACTGGATTATACCAAAGGAATTATAGAAAGATTTTTGGCTGTGGAAAGACTTTTAGAAAAACATTCCGAGTGGATTGGTAAGTTCTCATTTGTTCAAATTGCTGCTCCCTCCAGATCTCGGATTGATACCTATCAACACCTCCAGAAAGATGTCAAAAAAGTAGCTGAGCGTATTAATGAAAAATTTAAGGGTTCTCAAAATCCTCCGATCGTACTTAAAATAGAACACCACGAACCTTCTCAAATTTTTGAATATTATCGGGGTGCTGATTTTTGTTTTGTAAGTAGCCTACACGATGGAATGAATTTGGTTGCAAAAGAGTTTGTTTCTGCTCGAAACGATGAGCAAGGGGTTCTGATCTTAAGTCATTTTACCGGAGCATCCCGAGAACTACCAGAGGCCATCATCGTAAATCCCTATGATATTGATCAATGTGCGGATGCTCTACACACCGCGCTATCTATGCATCCTTTTGAACAAAGAGAGCGAATGCGCAGTATGAGGAATTACATTCAGGAATATAATGTGTTTCGCTGGGCCGGCAGAATGCTAATCGATGCATCCAAAGTTCGACAAAGAAATCGAATTTTACGTAGACTTGCTACGATGGCCATTCGAAGAGGAGAAAAAGAATTTTGGAGGACCAATATTGATGAAGCATTTTTTCACTCAAGCTGGGGCACAAAAACTTAGAAAATATTGCCATCCCCAATCCCTATTGGCATTTGATTATGATGGCACCCTGACTCCAATCACTCGTAAAATTTCTAAAGCCAAGCTTCCCCTAAAAACAAAAAAATTATTGCAAAAATTATACAAGCGCATGCCCATTGCGATTGTATCCGGAAGAAGCATTTCTGATTTAAAAAAACTTTGTTCTTTTTCTTCTGCCTATTTTATAGGGAATCATGGATTGGAAGGAATAAAAGTGGATCAAAAATTAAAAACGATTTTTTACAAAACATGTAAAAAATGGAAGTGGGAACTTATAAAAAAAGGTTCTAACATTCAAGGCGTAGAATTAGAAGATAAAAAGTATTCGCTTTCTATTCACTATCGTTGCGCACCCAATAAACCAAAAATAAAAAATATACTCTTGAAGCATGTCTCAGAACTTCACCCGTCTCCACGAATCGTTTGCGGAAAATGCGTAATCGATCTGATTCCCAGTTCTAAATTTAACAAAGGCATTTCTTTAAAAAAAGCCATGCATCAAGTCAATGCCCAACAAGCGATTTATATTGGAGACGACCAAACCGATGAGGATGTTTTTCGCTTGCCTCTCAATTCAATCTTAAAAATACGCGTCGGGAAAAAAATGAATTCACGTGCAGATTTTTATATTCAAAATCAGATCGAAATCAATAAGTTCTTAAATCTTCTTCTAGAGGAACTCTCTACCCAGTCTTCCTCTCGCCTCTGACGTACAAATAATGAAAAACGGGGCTTGCAATAAAAATAGAGGAATACGTTCCCACAATAAAACCCACCAACAGAGCAAATGAAAAATCGTGAATCACTTCGCCGCCAAACATATAAAGAATAATCACAGCCAAAATGGCGGTAAAGTTGGTTAGGATCGTACGGCTCAACGTGTCATTAATGGCCCGATTAATGATCTGAACAATGTCCATCCCCTGATGAAGCTTCATTTGCTCGCGAATACGATCAAAAACCACGATCGTGTCATTGATCGAATATCCCGCGATGGTCAAAATCGCCGCCAAGACGGTGAGATCGAATTTTTTTCCAAGAATGGCAAACGCTCCAAGCGTAATCAAAATATCATGTATTAACGCAATAATCCCACCAGGTGAAAATCTGTAATCAAACCTCAGAGCCACATAAATAAAAATTCCCAAAAGCGCATAAATCACAGCCCACAATCCTCGTTTTTTAAGATCGGCTCCGACTTTCGGGCCCACCATATCTACTTTTTTGACTTCAAAATTTCCGGCTCCCTTTTGAGTGGTTAAATAACTCGTCATATTTTGAGTCACGGCTTCTAAACTATCTGATGCTTGTTCAATATGGATCAAAAACTCACGCGAATCTTCACGGCCAAAATGCTGCACAGAACTGTCTTTGTATCCACCCGCTTCCATGAGCTGCCGAACGGCTGCCGAATCTATGGCTTCTTTAAATAAAACTTGAAATTCCGTTCCACCGGCAAAATCAGTTCCAAATTTGAGTCCAGGTGTCACAAGCGACATCAAAGAAATTCCACAGAGTATCAGTGAAATTAAAATCCACGTTCTTTTGGTCCCCATGAAATCAATATTGGTTCCTGGTTTAAAAAATTCCATACTAGATACTCACTTCCTGAGGTTTAAATTTTTCTACGTAAAGTTCAAATATGACGCGTGACACAAAAACCCCTGTAAATACCGCGCAGCAGGTTCCAATGGTGAGCGTAATGGCAAAGCCTTTAATCGCTCCCGTTCCCTCAGCCAATAGTGCTAAGGCCGCAATAATCGTCGTTAAGTTTGCATCAAAAATCGTGGCCCAGGCTTTTTCAAATCCGGCTTCCACAGCAGCACGAGGAGATTTTTTGGCACGAATTTCTTCTCGGATCCTTTCAAAAATAAGCACATTGGCATCCACCGCCATCCCCAAGTTTAAAACAATCCCTGCAATTCCAGGAAGGGTCAACGTCGCACCGAATAAAACCAAAATCGCCATTAAAAAAACAAGATTTAAAATGATGGCGGCAGAAGCCACTACGCCGGATGTCTTATAGTAAAGAGACATAAATAAAGAAATCGCAATGATGGATATCAATAAGGCCTTCTTTCCATACTTAATCGAATCTGCCCCCAAAGAAGGACCCACCGTTCTTTCTTCCAATAGTTCAATGGTCGTAGGAAGTGCACCGGCTCTCAATACCAACGCCGTATCTTGCGCTTCTTTAAACATGACTTGCGGATCAATGGCAGTCCCAAATGTAATCGAAGCTTCTCCACCGGCAATCTTAGATTGAATGACCGGAGCCGAATGGACAATGCCATCCAATACAATTGCAAGCCTTTTGCCCACATTTTCTTCCGTCAATTTGGCAAACGGCTTTGTTCCTTGGGCGCTAAATTGAAGAGACACTTTGTATTCATTGGTCTGATTATCGGTAAAAACTCTGGCATCTCGAACGTGATTTCCGGTCACATCTGTTTTTTTCTTAAGTAAATAGGGTTGCCATCTGACTTGCTGTGTTTGGGGATTTACTTCTTTTTCAAATGCAATTTCTGAATCTCCAGGAATTTTATCTTTGACGGCATCATTAAATTGTTGAAGATATGCTGAAAATTTTTGATCTGTTCCCGGAACAAATTTGATTCCTTTTTGAGTCTCCACTTGCGACACCAACTCATCTAATTCTTTAACCCCTTTAGATTCATCGACCAATTTAAATTCGAGCTTCGCTGTTCGGCCGATCAACTCCTTGGCCCGTTGCGGATCTTTCACTCCTGGTAATTGCACCACGATACGATCAGATCCTTCAGCCAATATGGACGGCTCAGAAACTCCAAACTCGTCAATTCTATTTCGAATAGCTTCAATGGATTGGTCCACCGCTCTTTTGATCCGAAATCTTTTTTCCTGAGTTTCAAAATCTAAAATCAGCTCTGTCGGACCCTGTTTGACAAAATCAAACACGCCATATCGTCGAATGCGCTTTCGGACTTCCTTATAATCATCTGTGGCACTGAGCTGAACTTTGACTTGTGAAGAATCTTTCAGATACTCAACTTGAATGGTCTTGGATAATTTGGACAGATCTTCTTTCATGTCATCTGCCAAAAGGCTTGCCGAATCGCTCAGAACCTTTTTCGGATCAATCCCCATGACAATATGAAGTCCCCCCTGTAAATCCAAACCCAATTTTACTTTTTCTTTCGGAAGAACAAGCTGAACCCAATTTGGCAATTGGGTTAAATCCCAAAGCGTGGGAGATAAGTATGAAATACTTACGAGAATAAAAACAAGAACCAAAGAGAATTTAGCCCACCAGGTTTTGCCCATAAGAAAGAGTTATGCTCCCTTTTCCACTCGCGTGATCTGAGTCCGGTCTATTTTTAGTTTAACCCCATCATCAACTTCCAGAGTAATCACCGAATCGGTCAATCCATGAATGCGACCATGAACTCCGCCGCTCGTAACCACGGAATCATCTCGTTTTAAATTCTTCAGTAATTCTTGATGTTGTTTCACGCGTTTACTTTGAGGACGAATCACCAAAAAGTAAAACCCAAAAAAAATGACGACAATGGGCAAAAATTGAATGAGGCCGCCTCCCATGGGCGCCGGTGATTGTTGTGCATATGCAATTGAAATCATAATTTTAATTCTCTCTTTCTATAAAATTCTTTTCGAAACTCTTCCAACTTACTCTCGCGAATTGCCTCACGAATTTGACGCATGAACTTAACATAAAAAGAAAGATTGTGTAAAGAATTTAATCTCGCCCCCAACATCTCTCCCGTCATAAATAAATGCCTTAGATATGCTCTCGAAAAATTCTGACAGGTATAGCATTCACACTCTCGATCGATCGGTTCGGGATCTTCTCGGTATCGACTGTTTGCCAAATTGATATCCCCAAATGAAGTAAATAATCCCCCATTTCTCCCATTTTTGGTGGGCATCACACAATCAAACATGTCTATTCCATGGTTCACACATTCTAAAAGATCTTGTGGTGTCCCAACTCCCATCAAATATCGAGGCCTGTCTACTGGCATGAGCGGTGCAATTTCTGATACCACTTCAATCATTCGATCAAATTCTTCTCCAACGCTTAATCCTCCCAAAGCGTACCCCGGAAAATTGAGCTCCATCATCCGCTCCAATGATTGCTTTCGAAGTGGCAGAAAAACTCCCCCCTGGATAATTCCAAATAACGCTTGATCCTCACGTGTCTTTGCATTTTTGCATCGCGCTGCCCATCGGGCAGAAAGATCCATCGACTGCTTGATCTTCTGTTCCGTCGCTGGAAATGGCGGACACTCATCAAAGCACATGATCACATCTGCCCCCAAGGATTCCTGAGTGGCAATCGACTTTTCAGGAGTCAGTAAAATTTTTTCTCCATCCACATACGATTGAAACGTCACGCCTTCTTCTCTCACGGTGCAATCTTTTGAAAGACTAAACACTTGAAACCCGCCACTATCCGTTAAAATAGGACGCTTCCAATTCATAAAAGAATGAAGCCCTCCCAATTTTTGGATGATTTTTTCTCCAGGTCTGAGCATGAGATGATACGTATTGCTTAAGATCATCGTTGCGCCCATTTCTTCTAAATCTTTGGGGGACATCGTTTTTACAGTGGCCTGTGTTCCCACCGGCATAAAAACAGGAGTTTCAACGATGCCATGCGGAGTTGTAAATCTCCCCACTCTGGCATTTCCGTCTTGAGCGTCTACTTTGAACGTAAACAATTTTTCATCCATTTTAAATAGGAGGCCGTGGCCCCAACTACGGGCAAAGCCAAGATTTGAGGAACTTTATAGGAATTATTTTTTTGAATCACCGCAATCACTTTGGGAAATAAAATTTTTCGGGTCTTAATCAGCATTAAAAATTCTTTATCATTCCGAATCTTCTTTTCCCACATGTAGGTGGACTCCAATCCTTTGATGATTTGAACACATGCAGCCAGTTTGTCTTTCACGAGTATATCTGCAATCGTCTGCCCTTCTTTTTTGGAAGAGACTGTAGAAAATACGGTAATGACATCTTTCATGGTGGCTTAGTTATCCCGAAGGATCACTTATTTGCAATTCAAAAATTTCTAAGTAGAATTAAAGTATTGGGACGTGAGTAGACTAAATTTAGAGGTATCGTTAATACAAACATTTCCGTAAGTACATGAAACTACATGCGTTTATTATATTTCTGACAATGACTGCGCTATCACTGTTTCTGACCTCGTGCGGAGGCGGAGGAGGAGGTGGGGGAAGCGGTGGTGGTGGCGGAGGTGGAGTCACTCCATCAGAAGATCAAGTTGTTGGAATCCCTGATATGGGAGCATTCGATCAATCTCTACCCGTACAAAACGACTTAGAAAGTTTGTCATATGAAGATTTGGCCAGTAACTTTGATTCAGCGACGGAGTTAACGCCCGAAACATTCCCAGACTTTCTGGATCGCTATCTGAAAAAGAAAAATTTATTTGTAACAGACGATGATAGAAAATCATTAAAAGAGAAATTTTTTGGAAGCGGACAAGGCACCATCGATCGAGTGGATATTGATGACATCGTTAAAAACAATGTCTCTTCTGGTTCAATGGATCAGCTCCCCAATCTAGAAACGATAGAGGAAACAACAGACATGGCTGCGCTCACGGAGCAAAGCACTCTCTCCGATAGCGAGGTTGAGTCCACTTCAAGCGGACTCGCCAAAGTTATGACCGCACTTCCCAAACCCGCCGGCAGTCTCGACAAAAATGGAGATGGTAAAGTAGACGTGAGAGATTTTATGCGCGTTGTGTCCCCCGAGTATGATCCAACCCTGTCGCAAGAACAGATCAATAACGCCTATCACTATTGGACCTACTTTGCGGACATCAAAGAGGATGGATTTAAAGCCCGAATGTGGAAGACCAATGTGGACACCGCCGATTTTCCAATTCCTCCTCCGGTTATGATCTTTTCAAAACAATTGACTCAAGCCCCTCATCGAAAAGTTGTCATATTGGATTTTAAAGGACATTTGATTTTAAAACTCAGTTCTGTTTCGGATGCCAAAGAGCTCCTCAAAAAAACGTCCTATGCTTTACCGTTTAAAATCGAAGACATCTCACGCCCCATTTATATTGTATCCGCCGTCGAACGTGCATCTGCGACCGACATCACCATAGACAAAGTCATCATCCAACATGATTTTAAGGACAATAAACCGATTTTTAAAATGACCCTGTGGATCAAAGACAATAACCCTCTAAAACAAGGAGTACTGGTCTTAACAAATTCTATCTGGCTTATGTTTAAGTCATCCGAGCATGGTTCATCTCTGGATGTTAAGCAAATGCTGGCCAGTTTTTTTTCCATTCCAACAAGCTGGGCCGAAGGTGAGGAAAAATCGGCGATGGAGGCCTTGGATCCAGGATTTGCATGGAAAGAATTTGATAAAATCTTAAAAGACATTGGACTCGATATTCCTCCAGAAGAAGAAGCCGTATCCAGCGATTTTTCCAGTTCCAATTTCACTCCACCCGTCCCTGTATCCGTTGCAGCCGACATTGCCCTTAGTCGTGCTCTCATAGAAGCAGAACACAGTCGTATTGAAAAAGCAGCCATGAAACTCATTAACGACGCGCAAGCCTGCGGTAGTTCATACAATTCATCCAATGAATGTAATTTGGATAAATTGCTCGACTCACTATTTAAACTCAATATCCGCGTCTCCGAATATATGAAATTTATCTATTTATACTTAATCGATGCGAGAAATATGTATGACGACTTGGCACACTCCGAAGACAATGTTTTAAATAACAAAAAAGCCCTGCAAAAAGAATACGATTTCGACATGAAAGCATTAATGATTGCTCAAATATTGGAATTTGCTCTTTCTGCCATTAAAAGCACCGCCCAAACCGTTATGGAAAAAATTGGAGAAACATATGTCAATAAATTTGTAGAAGCAGGAATGAAGTTGGGTCTTCATAAACTGGCCGACCTACTCGATCTATTTTCGAATGCGGTGGCAGAAGCAGGCGCTGAGAAAGCCGCTATAAAGCTTAAAAAAATCGCTGAATTTGCCAGACACTTGACGAAATCTGAGAATACAGCGGCACTTAAAAAAGGAATGAGTCTTATGATGAGCTTTGGGGTTACTCTCATGAAAGAATACGTCAAAGAAGCGCATAAGAAGGCAGCAAGGCTCGTCGATAATAGCCTCACCACATTGGAAGCCAATAAAGGGTATCAGCTGGCATTGATTGCCCATTATCAAGATTTCTATGATTTGTTAGAGGAAAAGGAAGAGTCCCTATCCACTTTAATCAAACATACAGAATCGGTTTTAAATCAAACTCTGTCCAATCGATATGCTGCTCAAAAAGCGTGTAAAGAAAACCATGCCAAGTCCCTACAAGAATTAAAAGAACAACATGAATCCGATTTGAAAGACTTAGAAGACTCTCTTGAACCAGAAGAAAAGGCGGTGGACAGAGCCGAAAAAGCTGTCGATCAATTCAGACAAGCATGCGAACACCAGCTATTTAAAATTGAGTTGGCCAGAGATTC
>CAZDSE010000002.1:14085-15361 GCA_964507905.1 uncultured bacterium
GAGATTCCATGAAAACGAATTGTATTGAACTATTTAATGACAGTGGATGCAATAAAGCCTTGGCCCGAATTGATGACGCACAGAAAGTGTATGCAGATAAAATGAAGTGCACGGATCAAAACTCCCTCCCCATTCAACTGATGAAAGAATTTTCCGACAAATTAGAAACCAAAAAGCAAGAAATACAGACTCAGAAAGCCATGCTTAAACAAAAACTAAATGATGATATTTCACTCTTAGATCAAGAGTTGGAACAATGCCGACAAAATTCCGTCAAGGGATGTTCTTCGCCACAACTTACTCCTGCCATGATGCCAGAATTAATCGAGCAACTGAAAACACAAAAAGTTTTGGATATGTTCGTTCTGACCCGAGAAACGGCTGAAAGTCTCTCAGTCAAATGCGCAACCAATATCGTTAAACTATTTCCTCCCAGCGGAACATTTACAGCGTGTCAATCTGCGTATAATCAGCGGACTACTTTTTCAACACAACAACAAACGGCAGCTTTCATCGTATTGGACCAGCCGATTGAATATGATCAAATCGATCGGTCATCCGGTTGTCAGTATTGGTCAAAGGCATTTTCAGATTTTAACTATGGAATTGGCAATGGTTTGGTTCTCAGTGCCGACAAACGCTTGGTCTGGGCATTTACGGCTCATGATGCTTCAATTTGGCCGTATGAGGGCCTCAGTTTTTGGTACAGCAATGGATTGCATCATGTGCAAAACATGTCTTGCGGAAAATCTGCCAGTCATAGTGAAGCTGTTCGGTATGCATTTTCACGATGTGGCAATGAAATTAAAAGCATTTGCGATGTAGGATCTGGTTATTTCACGCAAGAAGCTGCATTTAGTTTTCCAGAACATGCAACGTATAGTGGCTATAATCAAGGAGTGGCCGGTTATCAAATCGACGTCAGCATATATAATGAAGCAGCGTCCAGCACTTCAAAAAGACTCCTGGCCAAACAAACCTTTTCTGTCCCGCAAGGATATTGCGATAAGTCGTATGACCCATCGCGAGGATTAGATTCAACGCCAGTTCCTCAGCTTGTGTACATGAGTTATGAAAATCAAGAAAATGTGGATCATAGCAATCTTTATGCTTTGGATTTTTTCTTCTCGAATTCTGTCAGCACGAACGGCATGGAAGTTACGATTAAAAATCTAGATACGGGTGTATCCAATCGCATTAAGGTTCCATATTATGATTCGGAATCAGGTAACCGAGTCTATGTCGGCACACCGAATATTTTTAAGGCTGCGTCACG
>CAZDSE010000002.1:15371-23281 GCA_964507905.1 uncultured bacterium
GCTATCAAATCACTGCACACACGGTCAAAGATTCAAGAGACAAGGACATTAATCTCAATTATTCAGTCACTCTGTCTACAAAATAGTCTACAAAAACAGCATCGTATCCCCATAACTAAACAATTGATACTTTTTCTCAATCGCTTCTTGATAACATTTCATGACAAAATCTCTTCCTGCAAAGCTGCTGACCATGACCAATAATGATGATTTGGGTTGATGGAAATTCGTCTGAAGAGCGTCGACTATTTTAAACTCATGTCCGGGACGAATAAATAGATCGGTCCAAAAACAATGAGATCCTTCAGCAGATTCCAATGCACGCACAACCGTCGTTCCAACAGCCACAACTCTTTTGGCATTATTTATTTTTTGTAATGTCTCTTCAGAAATCTCCACGTATTCAGAATGCATTTTATGATCTTCGATGTTTTCAGTTCGGATCGGCAAAAAAGTGCCCGATCCCACATGAAGAGTCACAAATGCGATATCTATGCCCTTCTGTTTCGCCTTTTTGATTAAATCTTGGGTCCAATGAAGTCCAGCCGTTGGAGCCGCTGCTGCTCCGTCATTTTTTGAAAAGACAGTTTGATAACGTTCCCGATCTAAAGCTTCGTCTCTTCTCTCAATATATGGAGGCAACGGAACATGACCATGATGTTTCAAATAATCGTTCAATGAATTGTTTCCCTGAAATTCGATGAGCCAAACATCATCTGCTTGTTCACGCAGCACACCTTCAAAATCCTCCGTAAAAATCACCTTGCATCCTTTTTGATCTCTTCGAATTCCTTTGGCCAGACACTTCCCAAGACACCTCCATTGATGAGATCCAACTGAATGTAACAAAAGTATTTCCACAGCTCCCCCAGTTTCTTTTTTTCCCAAGAGCCTGGCTGGGATCACCCGTGTATCATTCAATACCAAACAATCATTGGGTTCTAAGTAATCTATAATTGAAGAAAAAGTGGTGTGAAGAATTTCTTGAGTCTTTCGATGACAGACCATCAATCGGGATCCCCCTCTCTGGATAGACGGAACCTGGGCCACCAACTGAGGTGGATATATATAATCAAATTCATTTAAGAGTGTCATGTGATGGACATTGTTATCTCTGGAGGTCGCAATTGACAAGACGGACTTGCATGAGCTAGGTTACCCAAAAAATGAGAATCATCATCATTTATGGAGCACTTTTTCTCGTTAACTCCTTGTGGCTCCCAATCTCTCGTGCCGATGAAGTCACACGTTCTGATTCCCACCTTTTAGATCAGTATGTTTCTGCCATGTTTGGGAATGGCAACGCCAGCGTTGGTGGAAATATGCAGTGGCGAACTTTTGAACTTCGGATAGGAGCTTCAACAACCCAAAATCAACGATTTGATTTTGTTCATTATAATGAAGGACATCCAGTGAATAACCACAGAGATGGCTTTTCCATTCAAGTCGTTCGAGATTTTACAGTCGATCCCAATATGAGACTTGAATTGGGAATTGGCCCCTATCTCAGTTTTAACACCACCAGGCGAGAGAAATCCCAATATAACGATAAGATCTTGGGAATTTTGGTCTCTGCTGTAGCACTTTATTATTTCAATGCGCGTGAGAGCAGAAATTTGCATCTTAGAATTGAATACAATCACGTTGAGATGCCCCAAACTCATGAATCCGATGCCATTCTATTGGGTATAGGAATGAATTTTGGTAGTCATTCGGCTTCAGATATTTCTGAAGATCCTCTACAAATCTCGATTATGGGCGCTAACTTTAAAACCAATCGAAGTCAAACGAATGCGAGTATTGGGGGACACATTGAAGTCAAACAATATGATGGAGAACATCTTGCTTTTTCAGTCGGTTGGATTCGTGAAGGAAATGATCTCTTGGTCAACAGATCTGGCGTCACAACACAGGCATGGGTTGTATGGCCTGTCTCAGAAAACTGGCGTCTCAGCGCCGGAGTTGGACCTTATCTCGCCAGTAATCAACTCCAATCCGATGCCACAGAGCTAGACGGATTAATCAGCATGGAAGTTCAAAGACAGGTTGGCGATCTTGAAAATGGAATGAGTCTCATCGCTCGATTCAGTCGGATTGCAACAGACGATTCCACCGATCGTGATATCTTTGCGATCGGTATCGCCAAAAAATATTAATCAGGACTTCTTCGGAATAAACTGCGAAATAATATCGATAGGGATTGGGAACGCAATCGTAGAACTTTTTTCGGTCGATATCTCAGCCAACGTCTGGAGATATCGCAGTTGAAGAGCAATTGGATGTTCTGCAATCACTTGAGCAGCCTCTGCCAACTTAGCGGCAGCTTGGAATTCCCCTTCGGCAGCAATGACCTTTGCTCTTCGTTCTCGCTCGGCCTCTGCTTGTTTGGCCATTGCTCTTTGCATTTCTTTTGGAAGATCGACGTGTTTCACTTCCACACTTTGAACTTTAATGCCCCATGAATCGGTTCGTTTATCCAAAATTTCTTGAAGTTGAAGATTGATCTTTTCTCTTTTCGCCAAAAGATCGTCCATCTCCATCTCCCCTAAAATAGATCGCAAGGTGGTTTGTGCCAGTTGTGATGTTGCGTAAAAATAATCTTCAACCGCCACAATCGCTTTATTGGAATCAAATACTTTAAAATACACAACGGCATTGACTTTCACTGACACGTTGTCTCGAGTAATAATATCTTGTGCGGGAACATCCAGTGTCACCAGTCTCAAATTTACCCGAAGCATCTTATCCACCAAAGGAATTACATAAATCAGTCCCGGCCCCTTGGCGCCGATAAGTCGTCCGAGTCGAAAGACCACCGCTCGCTCATATTCATTTAAAATTCGAAGTCCCGATAATACAAATGCACCCAACACCAGGATCACTATCCCGGCAGATCCGATTCCAAACATTTCAAATACCTCCATCATAAGTGTTTTTCTTTTGATCTCATATCTTTCGTTTCACAACTAACTTCATTCCTTCCACTTTTTCAACTACTATTTTTTAATCTCTTTTTAAAACTTCTTTGCTATTTGCATTCCAATACTCCCCATCCACAAAGACTTTCCCCTCTTTTCCAGATTCAATATCCAGCACCACAGTCCCTTCCATTCCCGTCATCGCCTCTACCCCAATTGTGACTTTCCTTCTATATACCCGCGCCACATAGACTGAAATAAAAAGCATGATGCCGCCCAGGCTTAAAACCGTTGGCAATATAACTCCCAGAGAAATTCTTAAATCCGTCATGGCGGGATCAAATAAGAACAATGATCCCAAGAGCAAAGAAATAATGCCACCCACCCCCAACACCCCAAAACTGGGAACAAATAGCTCTGTAATGAGAAGCGCCAATCCCAAGAGCAATAGCGCCAAACCACCATAATTAATGGGTAACGCCTGAAGACAAATAAAACTTAAGATGAGAGAAATAGCTCCAATCACACCCGGAAAAATGACTCCCGGATGTGAAAGCTCGATATATAATCCCACCATTCCCACCATCATTAATATATAAGCGATATTGGGATCACTGATGGTGTGAATAAATTTTTCTTTGGCATTCAATTCCAATGGAATGAGATTGACATTCTGAGTATCAAATTTATGAGTCACATCTTTCATTTTAATAGAAGTCCCATGCATTTTATTGAGCAAATCAGTCACAGAAGTGGCCACATATTCAATCACTTTCAGTTTCAATGCCCCTTCATGATCGATCGACACAGATTTTCTGACGGCTTGAATGGCCCACTTGGAATTTCGATTTCTGGTTTTGGCAATGGATTCAACCCAAGCAGATGCATCATTTGTCACTTTTTCAGCCATGTGACCTTCAATATCTTGTCCTTGTCCACTCACCGGATGCGCCGCACCAATATTCGTTCCCGGCGCCATGGCCGCCACATGAGAGGCAAGGGTAATCATCACACCCGCAGAGCCCGCATGGGCTCCTCCCGGGGACACATACACAATCACAGGCACTTTCGAATCAAAAATATCTTGAACAATAGACCGAGTGGCGGTCAAAAGTCCCCCCGGGGTATTGAGCTCGATCAACACTGCGTGCGCATTTGTTTCAGCCGCCTTTTGCAATCCACGATGAATATAACTTTGAGTCGCAGGATTAATGCCTCCACTCACTTTTAAGTGAATAATCTCCGTCGCCCCCAAAGACGCGGACCACAACAATACCAAAAAGGTGCCAGTCACCCTGATCATTTTTTGAGCGCCTCCATGACTTTTTTCATGTCATCCCAAACTTCTTTTTTCGCATTTGGATTTCTGAGTAGATAGGCAGGGTGATAGGTGGGCATCACTTTCACCCCATTCCACTCAATCCATTTTCCCCTGTGACTCGATATTTTATTCTCTGTTTTTAAAAGATTTTGAAATGCCACACTCCCCAAACACACAATTACAGATGATCCGATGACCTTAATTTGTCGATGCAAAAATCCCTCACATGAAGACACTTCATCTGGCTCTGGCGCCCGGTTATTGGGAGGTCGACATTTTACGATGTTGGCAATATACACATCCTCTCGTTTTAATTTCATCGCCTCAATGATTTTCGTCAAAAGCTGTCCCGCCCGCCCCACAAATGGTCTTCCCGTCACATCTTCATCATGCCCCGGTCCTTCGCCGACAAACATGAGTTTGGCCTTGGGATTTCCTTCGCCAAAAACGATATGAGTTCGGCCATGAGAAAGCTTACATCTGGCGCAGTCTCCAATATCTGCACGAATGGATTCCAAGGTTTCATTGTCATCCCCGCGAACGCGGGGATCTCTGTGTTTCGGCACTGATTTTATTGAAATCTCTTTAAATCCCAAATCTTTCAAAAAAATAAGTCGACTCTCTACATCTTGAAGAATCTGATCCATTAGAGTAGGCTCTTATTGGTGATTTTAATCATACTTAGTTTTTTCGGAATCCTTTTTTTCCCTTCACATGCATTTGCGTGGGGACCGATTACTCATTTATCTTATGGCACCGAAGTTTTAAACAATTTATCGCTCCTCACTTATCCAATGCAACAATTATTACGGTCGTTCCCAAAAGACTACCTCTATGGCTGTATCGCCGCCGACATTACACTTAAAAAAGATCTCGTGGATTATCTTCACAATTGTCACAACTGGGATGTGGGGCTGAATTTGTTAAACAGAGCCAAAAGCTCACCCCAAAAAGCCTTCGCCTATGGCTATTTGAGTCATCTGGCCGCAGACACGATTTCTCACAATTATTTTGTCCCCTATCACGTGGTCGCTTCTTATCCGACCAAAACCTTAAAACATATCTATTGGGAACTCAGATTCGACGCCACACGAGACAAGAAATTTTGGAAAATGGCCAAGGAACTGGCACTTCAATATCACAAATCCGAACATGATTCTCTCGTTCAAAAAAATATCAAGCGAACCCTTTTTTCTTTCCGAACCAATAAATTCATTTTTAACCAGCTGATGAATCTTGAAAACTCTCCCCACTGGTACCAACTTATTAAATCCATGGTTGATAAATCGGCGTGGAAATTATCATCCACGGATGTTCAAGAATTTGAAGGGTTGGCAGTAGACGCCATCATTGACTTTTTAAATCACAAGAAGAAATCCAAATATTATTTAATCGATCCTTCCGGAAAACGAGCATTACAACATGCAAAATCTGTCCGAAAACTTTTGAAAGATGAATATCGCCATGCATCAAATAAAGAAATCTCTAAAGAACTCTCATATCAACGAAGTTACTTTAAAGATGCCTTATTTCAGAAGACATATCATGAGAAATTGAGTCGCGCGCAATGATGTTAATGCTGCTCGTCAATATTATAAAAATTCCCTGCACCATCATAAATGGCGACATGAGAATTTAGCGGGATGGCAATCACTTTGGTGATTTGTTCTTGATACGCGTCTTCATCTGGAAAAATAAACACATCTTCTTCACCACTTTTATAGGCGGGATCTTTCTCCATGGCTTTTCTAATTTTCTCGTAAGACTTCTTAAATCGAAATGCGGTTAACAGTTGATATTCGGCTTCATCCCATTCATTGGTAAAGGTTTCCACACTGGTGGTACTGGGAATATTCAAAAACAAAAGAGAAGACGCCGCCTCAATCTCATGCACCGCTTTGGAAACAGACCAACAACTGGTATTAAAATATACAATTTGGCCGCCTCCATTTTTCTCTCGATCACGAATCCAGCTTCCAAATTCGCTATTGGGCAATAATACAGTCTCTTTGGAATCTTGGGTTGGATATACCAAATATATCATTTCTCGAGTTCCATTTTTTAGTCGATGGACACCCGTTAAAACTTTGGACTCCTTGTCCATCCGAAACAAATTTTTCTCATCGCCGTCTGAATGGGCCTCCTTTATAAAATAGTCCAATTCTCCTGAAGCAACTGTCTCCTTAAAAAACGAAGGCAAATCGATGACCTCACCCTCTTCTTTAAAATTGAATCTAAACCCCATCCGACGGAAATATTGTAAATATTCAGATAAAACATCCTTGGCGTCTGATCCAAGATTGGATCCGGTAATCACCATCCCGACCAATTCTTTGTCTCTCCACAATTCCTGATAATTGGGGCCTTTGCCTTCCGGAATCATCACCTTTTTGTCTCCAATCGCAATCCGAAGATCGGCAGTAAAAACCTCATCCCCTTGAGTCCACTTTAATTTAGAATCGGTCAAAATGTCTCCCGATTTTGCGTTATCTGGAATGACTATGGGATCAATTTTTTTAATAAAAAAACCATACGGCGTTTCGGTGGTTTCATCCCCCTCAATGGCCGATGTACCCAAAACAAAGGGCGTCACTTGATTTGCTTCCCGCACCAACGTCAGATCTGTCAGTTGCTTGGTTTGATTATTAAAAATCGGCTCCAACACGGCCCTTGAAAATTTGTACAATTTTGACAAAAACATACCTGTATACCCTGCTGAATCGACCGCACGATCTGCAATGCTCTGAGCCACATAATCAATCCAAGGTTCCTTGGCTTCTGGAGTTAACGTCTGAAAATAGGGCTTAAAAAATACGAGCACTTTCCAGTTACTAGAGCCTGTCTTTTTGGGATTTTCGAGTTTTAGGAAATTTAAGTAATCTTCAATCATTTGACTTTCGGCCTGAAACCATTCAGCCGTCACGGATTGAGACATAGTTAATACTTCTGGAAATTCTCTCACAAGCTCCTCAAATAAATCATTTGAATATCGAAGGACTTTTAACAAAGAACGCACGATAACTTCTGGAGCATAGTTCGTTAGATCTTTAGATAACGCTGCACGCAAATATGTCACATCGCCTCTATCTGTGAAATTTTGATTCGAAGAAAATCGTTCTAAGAATTGCTTGGCTTGATCATCCGTCAAATCGAACCTTTCAGGTACCAAAACGCTATCCATCGATGTCAATCTCAAACTGCCCTCTTCAGAGATCGTGACCACCGATTGTCCAGATTTTGAAAACCCTGAGTAAACCAATTGATCAGAATGACGAAACTTACGAATCACGCGCCCCTGCTCGACATCGATTACAAAACCTCTTCCGTCATTCGAATGCGCGACCACGGTTTTCGCGTCAGGCGAGGACTTAAAGCTTTCTGGATAACTCCCGTTTTTTTCAAGCTCTATGATCGCTTCGGTCTCATTCTTCAGATCACGAATCCTCAGAGTAAACCCTTCAGAAATTAATATTTTTGTATCATTGGATATAAAACGGGCCTGACTGATTGCCATATCACTGTTCAAAGAATCCCAAGTTTTTTTGTCCCCTGTTTTTAAATCGATGATCCCCACTTCTTGGCCGAATGAATAAAGTATCGACTCACCATCCTTGGACCACTCTGCACTTTGAAGCATTTGATCCTCTGGAATGGCAATTATCTCTTTTTCC
>CAZDSE010000002.1:23291-25620 GCA_964507905.1 uncultured bacterium
TAAATTCAGAATCCACCAAACTAACGCTGGACTTCCCCTGAACCATCCGCCATAGCAAAATATTTTTTCCGTCCGGTGAAAACTTTATATTCGTAAGAAACCCTTCAGAACTCATAGATCGTCTCTCATTTGTATTTAAATCAAATACAATGAATTGGGTCATCGGCCTAGGTTCCAGGGTCTCTTCTATGATGTTTAAGTCCAACATGATTACAAAAAATTGTTGCCCATCTGATGAAAACTCTGCTGCGACGGGAAGACCTTTTTCTCGGAAGTTGACCAACTTCTTATTTTTCAGATTTAAAAAGTAAAAATTCATCGCCCCAATTTCATCTTCCTGTTCCAAATCGCTGGCATCCACACCCACCATCGTTTTGTGATCCGGAGACAATATCCCTCCGACCATTGCTTCCACTGTTTCCTTCCAAGGAAATTTCCCCAATTTTTTTATTTTAAATGTCTCGGTATTGAGAATTTGAATGTCACCGTTTTGCAAGGTCATCAGCACTTCTGAATCCGAAATAAACTGAGCCATCACCACAGAATCTTTAATGTTAGAATCGATCACCTTTCCACGAATGGTGTCAAACAAAGACAATTTGTGCTGTGGAGATAACACAACCATCTGGCGACCATTCGGAGAAAAAAACTGACCCTCTTCTTTCGCACCCACCAAGGTGGTCCATGAATCCGCATTGAACGGCAAAATATAGCTTTTTCCTACGGGATAATATTTAGAATTGATGGGAAGTGCGTGTGCAGATAAAGAAAAGAAAAATGAAAGCAATATTAAAACAAATTTCATCAAGTCCTATGAATTTTCACAGAAAGACCTGGCTGTCAATGCAGAATTATCTCACCAATTCCACGGCCACAACCAAAAACCGTGGGATTCATTGTGGCCTTCTTTGATATCACCAGGAGTGGATATACACTCGTGGTCCATGAGCTGGTAAGCCTTCCAGTCCGATTTAAATTCAACCGCGGTCAATCCTCCATCCATAAAATATCGAACAACAAACCAATTCTTAAAAGCGTCTTTGCGTTCATATGTTTCCTGACCGGGACCAACAATCTTTCTTAAGGTTAAATATTTGAACTTTTCATAATCCTTTTGCTTAAGATACATCCAAGGATTTGTTTGCGCTTTTAAAAACTCTTCCAAATTAGTAGAAATCTCCCCTCCTGCAATTAAATACTGCCCCGACCGAATAGAACGATGATCGCTATACATGGTTGATTCATATTCGGTCTCATAATTTAACTCCATCTCCGTGCGATCTACGGTATGAATATTGGTTGAAGATGCCTTTAGCGTCTCTGAGTTCACAGTATATTCCTTAAACTTCCTTTTTTCGTACAAATTTTGGAATTTAAGCACAACCCAATACGTAAATTTGCTGGGATATTCCTCACGGTAACGGTAAGTATTTCGTTGATCGTCAATGGTCACTTTGGACTGCACAATGGTCCCATGTTCATCCATATAATCGCGAATGATATGCTGTATTTGGATAATTTCTCCCACCGTAGTTTTATATGGCCCCGCAATTGTAACATCCACCAACAAATACGTAGTTTCCTCTGGAAAAGTCAGACAACTATGTGATTTTTCACAATAGACATCGACACTCATGGCTTCTTGTAATCGATTCACATCTGCCTCATTTTGTAAATCCGGAAATACCTTATGAAGCGCTTCATGAAGCAGTAGCTTTGAAAGTTCGACCCTTTTTTGATTCTCTTGAAAGTTTGTCAAAACCCGCCATGTCTCTGGATAAATATAAATCGGAGCAAATACGCCCCCTTCATTCTTGGCATCCGTCCAAGCATAAAATGGCAATCCATATTCATTGAATAGTTGTGTTTCAGACAACACATATCGTCCTTTGGTCAGAGCCACTGCCAATCGTTTCATTTCTTCAGGAGTAATAATGCGAGAATCCATCCCTTCCTTGGCTTTGATCAGGGCCACTGGGATTGCAGATCGAATCAAAATCTGGGTTTGAAGATCCCCACCCTCAATCTCACAGGCATCCTCGACAAAAACGGTGTCTCCAGCACCATTTCCAGCTTTGCCCTCTCTATTTTGAGCCGAGAGTTGATTTATCAAAATCAGGCATGCGATCAGACATATCCACATTATTTTTTTCATGACTGGAACTCCTCTTTGGTCAGGGGGAAAAATTGAACGTTTAACTGATAGACAGCATCACTATTTTTATCCGCTTCTACCAATTTACAAAACTCATCTTGAAAATTGCGAATTAATTTTTTGGCCTTCTCCATATTCTCCGTCGGAATCGAAAGAGTCGATCCCGTGATCTCT
>CAZDSE010000003.1:0-9200 GCA_964507905.1 uncultured bacterium
ACCCAAGACCCTTATAAAGAAAAATGGTTCAGGCCATATACCATATTGGCATCTCTCTATAATATGGTCATTGTGGGATCGACCAGTGTGGGATACATTGTGGGCGGTCCTTATGAGGGGAAAAAAATGGTGGGTCACTCGTTGGCCGTAGGTCCCGAAGGAGTGATTGCCAAAGGGGTGTTTAATGAGTTTTCTTCAGATTTGGTTGTGGCCGACATTCGAATTCCTGTACGGCCTGAAAAAGGGACTGAAATTGGAGTTATGCTTCTGAAAAAAGGATATCAGTTTGAGGTGATAAAGAATTTATGAATCCCAATCGAATATGCAGTCGGTGCATTATGGACTCAACGGCACCGGGAATCCAATTTGATGAACGAGGAGAATGTAACTTTTGTAAGTTGCATGACAAATTAGATGCGCAGTTTCCGTTGACGGATCAGGGAAAAAAACAATTTGAACGACTCATCTCACAAATGAAAACCAAAGGAAAAAACAAACCCTATGATTGTGTGGTTGGGTTTAGTGGAGGTAGAGACAGCACATATTTGTTGTATTTGGTTAAAAAGCAATGGGGTCTTAGACCACTGGCGGTTCACTTTAATGATGGATTTGATAATCCCATTGCTGGCGAAAATATAAAAAAGGCTGTGAATGGGTTAAATATAGAGCTGCGAACGATTACATCGGATTGGAGAGAGTGCAAAGCCATTCGTATTGCTTTTTTAAAATCATCAACACCCAATCTCGAAGTGGGAACCGATATCGGGATCTTTAATGCACTGTTTGGTGTTGCGGCCAAAGAAAATATTAAATTTGTTGTTACAGGGCAATCGTTTCGAACGGAAGGGATTTCTCCTTTAACTTGGAATTATATTGATGGTCTTTATTTGCGGAGTATCTTAAAGCAATTTGGTAATCAACCATTGAGACCGTGGAAGCCATCAGATCCGGGATACCGATTCGATTTGCATCACATTTTTTATTATATTTTTGTAAAAGGGATCCGGTCAGTGACGCCCATGTATTATCTTCCCTATATTCGAAAAGAAGCGGAGGAGGTTATTGCCAGAGAGTTGGGATGGACCAATACAGGAGCTCATTATTTCGACGATTTATATCAAAGTCTACTCTATTATGTATATCGAACAAAGTTTGGGGTGGATAAACGAAAGTTTAACTACTCTGCATTGATTCGATCAGGGCAAATGACAAGAGAAGATGCATTGGAGCGTGTGAGTCACGTCTATGTTATTGAAGATCCCAATGTCATTCGTTTGTGCATTAAGCGGTTGGGATTAACTCAAGAAGAATTTGATTCAATGATGAAATTTCCTAAAAAAACTTTTTTGGATTATCCAACTCATTATCAAACGATTAAACGTTTTAAATATCCCATTAAGGTTGCAAGTCAGATGCATCTGATTCCTGCAGGAACGTATGACAAGTATTTCTCGTGTATATAAGAACGAATAAAACTCTATATTTGGTTCATGTGCAAAATGCACATGAACCACTTTGTGCATATTTACGGAAATCTGTGAGTATGTTGAAGGATGCAGAAGTCCTATACTTCGGGCGGCATATCCCTTTGCCACTCAAGCAACTTTCATGTGTGGTTCGATCTTCTGAAGACGTATTGGATCGGAATTCCTATGAAAAAATAGATCGCAAGATTTTCGATGAGTATAGTACTCAGTGGTGGACTAAAAATAAAAAATTAAGTTCTGCTTTTTTTGTTGAGTATGATTTTCAAAAATTTTTAACACCAAGACTAAAATATTGGCTGATTGCAAATAAGGTAATCGGGCAGTTCAAAGCAAAAAATATTGTTGTTCTGACGGACTCAGATGAAATGTGGG
Source organism: uncultured bacterium (assembly GCA_964507905.1). GTDB lineage: Bacteria > Bdellovibrionota > JACOXK01 > 2-02-FULL-40-11 > 2-02-FULL-40-11 > CAZDSE01. Next base: position 1,860 of record CAZDSE010000003.1, read on the forward strand.
ATGTTTCGCGCTTACTTATCATTTCAGATGGGACAAAACTTGTTCGAAAAAGATTTAATGGAAATTTTAAAATTCGGCATCAGATTTTTAATAAAACACGGAAATGGATTTGTCGAGGGGTAGACTGTATTGTTTTTCAACTTTTTAAAATGGTTCAGTTTAAAAAACCTATTCTTTTATGTGATTCGAAATTGACTGGCTTTCTATCGGAGCATGACAAATGGAGCATTGTTCCCATTTTAATGGATCAAAGTGTCATAAATCGTCTTAAGTTGATTCGGTTGTACGGTGTGTATATTCCTTACCCCAACCACAAATTATTTCAGATTCCAAATTCAAAACTATGGCATGAGATTTCTAAAGATCGGGAAACTTCTGAATTTTTTACATGGCAGGGACTTAATTTTTGGAATCTGGTTCGCGATAAATTGAAATTTTTTTCAGAATATGATTTTCCCAGAGTTCAGTCATATCAATTGAGATTGGAAGGGGCATGTTGTTCAAAAAATATTTCTTGGATCATATTGAGGAATGAACAAAAAGAGTTTGAAAGAATTCTTATTTCATCTGCAAAGAAAATGAACATCAAGTCCTTGGTGATGCAACACGGAATCCTGGCGGAATCTAATGGGCATTCACAAAGGCTATCCACTCATTATGCAGCGTGGGGATCCTTTTCCAGGGAGTGGTTTAATCAAGATTCTTCTATTGTCATCACTGGAAATCCGGCCTTTGATCGTTTGAGTTCTAAAAAATTCAACTCCAAGTCAGAGTGGAGGAGGCGATATGGTTTGGATGCAAATAAAAAAATTGTTTTATTTGTGACGCAGCAAGTGAATCCTTTCTCGATTTTTTGGACGGATGATTTGTTTCATGCCATGTTGTCTGATTTACTGGGGGCATTGGGCGTTAATGGATTTCAAGAATTTCAGCTCGTTGTCAAAATTGACCCATATGAAAAAATGAGTACATACAACGAGATGAAGAAACGCGAACAATGGAAAGATGTCATCGTCATACACAGATGTGATCTGTATCAGTTGATGTGTGAAGCGGATATCATTGTGACGTTGGATTCGACAGCAGCTTTGGAAGCCATGTTTTTAGACAAACCCGTGATCAGTTATAATCTGACGGGTCGGAAAGACCGAGTTCCTTTTTCTAATTTTAATGCGGCACTGACAGTGACAAAACAAGAGGAGCTTTCTCGAGCTATAAGGTCTATTTTTATAGATCCAGAGATCAGAAATACCTTGGGTCAGGGACGACAAAAATTTATTGAAGCTCATGCACATTGCTTGGATGGTCAATCTAAACAAAGACTGAATGCATTTTTACAGAAATCAGTAAATTTATGAATTTTTTAAAAAAACATAAGATCTTTTCTGAAATTCTTATATTTAGTTCTAGCAATTACATTTCTTCTCTCATGGCGTGTGTGGCGAGCTTTGTTATTCGCCGGGTGCTGGGGCCTTTGACCATGGGGCAGTACTCTGAACTGATGCTCTTCTGGCAGTATGGGAAGCTGCATCATTTGGGTATTATTAACTCATTGGAGAGAGAAATTCCCTTTTGGATCGGAAAAAAAGATAATGAAAAAGTTCAGAGCATGACTTCTCTGGCATTCTATTTTATCTTATTTACATCATTTAATTTGGCAGTGTTATTTTTAATTATTTCTTATTTTTTGAAAGATTATGCCATTGGACTGTATCTCCTCATCCCCATTATTTTTTTAGAAACACTGATTTCGTTTTATCAGACCTTAATTCAGTCCGTTCAACGTTTTAATCGATGGAGTTTGTTTATATTGATTGAAGGCATTGTGGATACGGGGTCCAAAGTTCTTTTTGTGAGCTTGGGAGGACTCAATGGCCTGTTGTGGTCAATGGTGCTGACTGCCCTCGTGACTCTGACATTGTATTATCGATGGGGGAAAACACCTATTTCGCTTAAATTTAATTTGGATTGGGGTCAGATGAGATCATTGCTCAATTTGGGGTTACCTCTCATTTTTTATAGACTCCTATATACTGTGGCGACCAGCATGGATCGATTGGTCATTATATTTTTTATGGGTAGATTATCTCTGGGATACTATAGCATTGCGACTATGGTTTGGAACTACTTGACCTTGGTTCCAAAATTTAGTTTTAAAACGTTGTCTCCAAGACTCATGGATACATTGGGAAAGACCGGAGATGTTCAGGAGTTAAAAAAATATGTCATTCTTCCAAATATTTTATTTGGACGTGTTTTTTCAATTTTAATTGGGTTGCTGATCTTGTGGATCCCATGGGTGATTCATACGTTATTACCGAAATTTACGGATGGAATTCAAGTTGCTCAGCTTGTGACCATTGCTGCCTTTTTTTCAGCGTTCATTTATACGTGGAATATGCTTCTCATGGCGGTATATCGGCAGAATGTTATGGTCGGTTTGTATGGACTGAACGCGATTTTAACCTTGGCCATCAACGTGATATGCATTGGCCTATTCGGAAAAAATTTGATGAGTGTTGCAATTGCATCCATTTTCAGTCAAATGCTCTTTACTTCTATTCTCATGGTGTATGGGAATCGATTCTTTACGCGTGAAATTAAAAATCACGTAAGAGTGATCGTCGATATTTTTTTCCCGGTGATCTGGTTGGGGTTGGCCATGTGGCTGGCAACGAATTCTAAATTGGTTCCAACGCTCTATACCAGCTGTCTTTTTTTGGTTTCAGCCATTCCTTTATGTGTATATACATTTCAGGATCAACGTTTTAGACCTTATCTTCAATTTTTAGAATGGAGACGTCCTTAAAATGAAAACAGGAACGTTTGTTATTTCAATAGATACAGAACTGGCTTGGGGAACATTCGATCATGGAGGGCACCGACTTTGGACTCAGGAATATGGTCAATATCGAAAAATTATTTTTCGACTTTTGGAGCTATTTAAAACGTATCAAATTTCTGCAACATGGGCGGTAGTGGGGCATCTTTTTTTAGATCAATGTCAAAAACAAAATGGCATTGCCCATCCCGATGTTGTAAGACCCAATTATAAATCCTATGCCAAGGATTGGTTTTCTGAGGATCCAGCCACATCACTATCGAAAGATCCCTTGTGGTATGGAAAAGACATTATTGAGTTTTTAAAAAATGCCACCCCACGACAAGACATCGGATCACATTCTTTTTCGCATATTACTTTTGATGATCCCGGATGTTCTGTTGAAGCCGCTGAATCAGACGTCCGAAAATGTGTGGAACTGGCAAGAAATCAAGGGATTGTTCTCAAGAGCTTTGTATTCCCGAGAAATAAAATTTCATATCTTTCAATTTTGGCTCGATATGGGTTTACATCGTATAGGCATCATGCAGCTCATGAGAGATCGTCACGGGTGAAGCGATTGTGGGGATTGATTTGCGATATGCTGCCTCTGACCCCACCGGTTGTATCAACTTGGAAGGAAAGGGAGTCGGGGCTCGTTGCAATTCCAGCAAGTTTTTTATTCAGATATGCCCATGGGTTAAGTAGTTGGATACCTGCCAAAATGCGTGTCATCAAAGCGAAGAAAGGTCTTGAAAAGGCTGCGAGAGAGAATAAAATGTTTCATTTGTGGTTCCATCCCATTCATTTTGCGTGGAAGGGAGAGAGCTTATTTCGAGAGCTGGAGGAAATTTTAAAGTTTGCATCTCAATTAAGAGATGAAGGTAGAATGGAAATTCAAAATATGTCTCAAGTTGCCCAATCATATGTGAGCGTCGATAATGTAAATGATAAGAGTATTCATTTTCATAATGCGAAGGTCAATTTATTTCAGAAGGAATATAAAGAGAATTTAAATGATCATTTATATTACACCAGTGCTTTTCGATATGGACGAAAAAAGATCATTTGTGAGCTCGAGAAATGGTTGACTCAGATTCATCCTGGAGGTCGGATTTTGGATGTGGGATGTGGAACGGGTTATTTTAGTCAGATTTTGAGATCCAAGGGGTTTCAAGTGATTGCGATGGATTTGGCAAGTGAGATGTTGACTCAGTCCAAAAAAAATGATCCCACTCTTTCTATTCAAAGAGCAGATGCCAGGGCCATTCCTTTTTTGTCTAATGCATTTGATGCGGTTATTTCGATAGAAACGTTGCGATATTTCAAAGATCCAAATCCATTTTTAAGTGAAATAAAACGGGTATTAAAGCCAGATGGAGTGGCTTTTATCACTGCTGCTCCAAAATATTCCAGCAATCTGTATGGTGTTTACAATTTGATATGCCAAAAGTTAAAATTGGGATTCATGATTTCATGCCCTCAGGTATTTGAAACCAAGCGGTCATTGGAAAATTTGATGCATCAACATCTTTTTTGGGGGGTACTGGTGAAAGGAAATTTCCTGGGTCCATTTTTTATTTTGGATAAAATTTACCCTAGATTAACTTCATTTTTTCTGAGACACTGGGAGCCTTTGGATCGGAAATTGTCACAGAATCAATATGTGATTAATTTTACCAATCACTTTGTTGCCACTATGAAAAAAGGTCGTGAGGGGAATATTGCATGAAAATATCTGTTATTCTCCCTTGCCATAACGAAGCAGATAATATTCCAAATATGATATCTGGATTATTGTCTCATTACGATGATGTTATTTCCGAAGTGATTATCGTCGATGATGCAAGTTCGGATTGTACCTATGATGTGGCCAAAGAATGGATGAGCCGGTATCCCAAAGTAAAAGTCATTCGGAGAACGCCGCCGTGTGGGGTGGGTAGGGCTTTGAGAGATGGATTTTCACACGTATCTCGCAATTCTGATCATGTGCTCATGTTGGATGCAGATTTCATAAGGAACGTAAATGAAATAACCCCCCTTATTGCCAGAGCCCAAGAAGGCGTGGATATGGTCGTGGGATCTCGTTTTCTAAAGCAAAGGAATCTTCAGGGATATCCTGTAATTAAAAAAATTGTAAACCGAGGGTTTCATTTTTTGGTATGGACTGTGTTGAGAATTCCATATCGGGATTTGACCAATAATTTTAAGCTGATGCGGCGGGAAATTATCGATGAAATTCAATGGCAGAGTGTTAATTTTTCTATCAATGCAGAAACCGGACTTTATCCGGTACTGAGAGGTCATTCTGTTTGTGAAATTCCCGTATCTTGGATTCAGAGGACAGAGGGGATGGGCCTTTCAGATTTTAGTGTCTTTAAGGTAGCTCATTCGTATGCCTGGGTATTGATGAAGGCTGTTGGTTATAAGTATTTGCCACATTGGATGGGTCCAAAAATTTTTACTGATTAAATTATGGAATACATTTTAGGTTTAAATTGTTTTACACATGACTCGGCGGTGGCGCTTTTAAAAGATGGGATTCCTATTTTTGCATGTGAAGAAGAACGTTTGAGTCGAGAAAAACACACCAAGAAATTTCCAAAACTAGCGATTGATTATGCCTTAAAGAAGGAAGGGATATCGCTCTCCGATATTCAATATGTATCATTTTTCTTCGATTATAAATTGGCCAGTGTTAATTTTATCAAATATATTCTACGGTATTTTCCCCAATCGATGATCTTTATTTTGGGTGATCGACCGTCGATCATAAAAGATGTGGTAACGATCAATCAGCGGTTAAAGCAAGAGTTTTCCAGAGAGCATTTTAATAAATCGCATGAATTTTTTCCTTTAAAACATCATGAATGTCATGCCGCGAGTTCATTTTTTCCATCTCCTTTTGAAGAAGCCGCTGTGTTATCTGTGGATGGATGGGGTGAACTGACCTCGACATGGTTGGGGCATGGGAAGGGAAATAAAATTAAGGCCTTGTCTGTAGACAATTTCCCACATTCATTGGGTAGTTTTTATGCCACCTTTACCGATTATCTTGGGTTTCAAATGTTAAGCGACGAATACAAAGTGATGGGATTGGCATCTTATGGAAAGCCAAAATACATCAATGAATTTAAAGAGCTCATCCGATTTAAAAAAAATGGAAAAATAGAGCTCAATTTGAAATATTTTTCATTTTGGAAAAAAAATTGGACCGAAACAGAGTGGTACTCACCCAAGTTATTGGAGTTGCTCGGCCCCAGACGAAACGAAGAAGATGAAACCACTGAGCGCCATATGAACATCGCAGCGACAGTTCAGTACATGACAGAAGAAGCGGTGATTCACATCGCCAATGATTTGTATCGTCGAACCCAAAGTCCAAATTTGGCTTATGCAGGCGGTGTGGCATTGAACTGTGTGGCAAATCGAAAAATTTTAGAGCGGACGCCATTCAAAAATATTTTTATTCAACCCGCGTCCAATGATGCAGGCACATCGCTGGGCAGTGCACTCTATTGCTATCATATGATTTTAAATCAACCCAGAAAGTATGAAATGGATCACTGTTATTTGGGAGGAGAGTTTGGTGAGAGAGATATTCAAGTTGCCATTTCGCAGTCCACATTGAAGTCCACACGGTCAGCCAGTATTGCAAAAGAGACAGCGCACTTATTGAGTCAGGGAAAAATAATTGGCTGGTATCAGGGGAAAATGGAGTTTGGTCCACGGGCATTGGGCAATCGAAGTATTTTGGCAGATCCCAGACGGGCGGAGATGAAAGAGATCATCAATGCCAAAGTTAAATTTAGAGAGCCATTTCGGCCATTTGCACCATCTGTTCTTCAAGAAAAATCGAATGATTATTTTATAGACTCGCAATATTCGCCATTTATGTTGTTGGTGGCACACGTGCGAGAGGCCAAGAAATCGATTATTCCTGCTGTGACCCATGTTGATGGAACTGCCAGAGTGCAAACGGTAAGCCAAACTCAAAATCCAAGATATTATGATCTTATTTCTGAATTTGAAAAAGAAACGGGTGTCCCTGTATTGCTCAATACCTCTTTTAATGTAAAAGGAGAGCCCATTGTGTTTAGCCCAAATGACGCCATTCGATGTTTTCTTAAAACAGATTTGGATTATTTGATATTGGGCGACTATATTCTTTCAAGATAATGATGTCGACTTCACGATCTTTTTGGATTCTTGTATTTTTCAATATCTTCATTCGTCTTATTTATGTTCAGCAACCTCTACTGGAGGGATCTGCCACGCGCCAAGCTTACAGTGCCATGGCGGCCGAACATTTTTATAAAGAGGATATGAACATTTTGTATCCCCGGATTCATATTGATGGGAATAGGCCATTTTACCAGGCTTTGGAAATTCAGCTTCTTCCATATATGGCCGCTGTTTTTTATAAGATAACGGGAGGAGTTCATGACGGAATCTTAAGAATCATTTCAATTCTATTTACGGTGATGGCACTTTATTTTTTGTATCAATTGATCTTATTA
>CAZDSE010000003.1:9210-9648 GCA_964507905.1 uncultured bacterium
ATATGGCTTGGTGGGCAGCACTTTTCTTTGGTTTTTCACCGATCAGTATTTATTTGGGAAGGTCTGCCAACTTTGAGATGGCCATTGTGGCTTTTAATCTTGCAACTCTGACATATTTCTTTCGCTGGATTAATAACAATCGATGGATGGATGCAGTCCTGGCGCACATTTGTTTTATTTTTTCAGTCTCGCTCAAGGTACCAACTCTCTATTTATTGATTCCACTCTGTACCCTTGCTTTTCAAAAGTGGCAGTGGAAATTTATTCAAAAGAATTGGTTTATTGTGTTTACGCTTTTAATTATGGGCATTTGGCAGGGATGGCAAAATCATTTAAGAATGGCATTTCCCCATGTGAATTGGGTGCACTTCAATTTGGCCTATAATATCCAGAGTATTCTTCATTGTTTTTCATCTCAAGATTTTTATGAAAAAATAT
>CAZDSE010000003.1:9658-22149 GCA_964507905.1 uncultured bacterium
TTGTTTGGTGTTATGTAGGTTGTGCATATTCTGTCAGTCTAATAAAGAGAAAAAAAAAATGTTCTATTTCTGGGGTTTGGGAGTACTCCTTTTTTTTGTTGCGGTGGCCGAGGGAGTATGGGCACATGGGTACTATCATCTTCATTATTTGCCCATTGCCGCGTATTTTATTGCCAAATTTATTGATATTCTTACAACCAGTCATCCTGAACGCGCATCCAGAAAAATTGCTCTGGTTATCCTCATATCTTTTGTTATTTTCAGCAGTCGCTATGCCGTCCCATTTTACAAAACGCCCGAAAACAAAAGATATATTCTAAAAGCCGCTGAAATGATTCAACAAAAAATTCCCGAAACATCTCTTATGATTTCCAGTGTCGATAGTCCAGGTACGTTGTTATATTATGCCCATCGCAAAGGATGGCCCATGGATTTTTCATATAAGGGACAAAAAGGAATTGAAATATTGGAAGATTTAAGGCGAAAGGGCGCTCAATTTCTGGTCACTGCTTATAAACCTGAATTGGAACAAAATATTGAGTTTATGAAATTTGTGAGGAGCTCATATCCCATAGCGTATGAGGATGAGCATATTATAATTGTGAATCTCAAGTAAGCCTAAAATGTTACAAACCATTTTCCACAAATCGATTGGCTGCGGTGCGCAGGGGAATTTCGCTCAGGGTTGAGTCTTTAAAGTTGTGGGCCGGCCAGCGGTCTTTGGCGTAATAAATGCTTTGATCTAATTGATTGCTAAAGGGGGGAGAAAAGGCCCATTTTAGAAATGATATGAAATCTACAAAAAGCTCTCTGGTGCGGATTCCGCGTAAAATTCTTCGAACAAAAAACATTGGATTCTTGAGCACGGCTTCTTTGTAGGCAATCTGGGCATAGCGATCAATGGTTTCATAGCTCAAATATCGATGAACAAATAAGGTCTTGTCCGTATATATAAAATATTCATCCCAATTATAAGATCGAACCAGATTTTCCTTTCGATATTCTTGAAACATGGGTGTGCCTGGGAAGGCAATGGTTTTTCCAAATTTCAGCATGTCCACAGGGACAGTTTTTGCAAATTGAATGGTATCCATCATGGTGGATTCTGTGTCATCGGAAAGCCCCAACATGAACATTCCCAGTGTATCGAGTCCTGCTTTTCTGGCAAGTCTGACCGCGCGTCTTCCTTGTTCGACCGACGCCTTCCCCCCTTTACCAAATTTTTTTAAGACGTCATCGTTTCCAGATTCAAATCCAAATGAAACTCGGTAACATCCTGCTTTTTGCATGGTTGTGAATAGGCGTTCATCGGCACTTTCCACTCGAATCCCGTTGGTGCATGTCCACAAAATTTTTACATTGGTTTTAATAATGGCTTCCGCAACGGCCACTGCCCATTTATTATCTGATGTAAAAATATCATCTGCCAAAGCAAATTCCTTGTATCCAAGCTTCGCAATGGCCTTAACCTCTTCCGCACATCGCTCAGGCGATTTTTTTCGATATCCCAAAGCCATGGTATTTTTACTGGCACAAAAATTACATTTGTAGACACATCCCCTTGAAAATTCGAGTAATGTAATTGGAGGGCGACGTGCCCAAAGATGACTGACTTTTCCCACATAATCGTAGGGATCATAAAGATCTACTGCAGGAAAAGGGAGATTATCTAAATTTTGAACAAAAGGGCGTAATGGTGTGTGATAAATATCCTCTTTATCGCGATAGTAAATGCCTAAGATATTTTTTAATGCATGGCCGTCGACCAATTCTGGGAAGGTATAATCTCCCTCTCCAACGACCGCCACATCAAACATGGATTCACGAAGACTTTCAGTCGGCAGGGCAGAAACATGGGGACCTCCAAGGACAGAAAGAATATTGGGTGAAATTTCTTTGATTAAAAGACTGATGTCTCTGGCTTGATTCATGAGTGGTGTTGTTGATGTGACTCCGACAACATCGGGTTTAAATTCCAGGATTTTATCTCTGATTAGCTGATAGTCATATTGTCGATAACAGAGATCCAATATACTGACGGTATGTCCACGTTGGCGAGTTGTGGCTGCAATCGTCATGAGACTGAGTGTCGGATGAACAGGATTTACAATAGAGGCTTTGCCGTTTCCATAGCTATTCTTATAAGAAGGATTAATGAGCAAAACTTTGGCCATATTATGATTCCTTGGTTGCCAAACAGCTGCAATATAATGAAAGAATTTCCGGAGTAAAGTTCGGTAATTTTCGGATATGGATATTGCCAAATTGTGACTGAACTTCGTTTAAAATGGCTGTGTGTGAATTGGGATGAACCTCTCTTAACTTCTGGCGATATGCCTTTGTGGTTCCTGCTGCGACCAATAAAAAATCTGTCAATTTCGTTTCCACTGGAAATCCCAGGGCAGCAACGCCTCCCTTTTTTAAAACCCGCTTAATTTCAGAAATGGCTTCTTTGAGCTCAAGAATGTGTTCCAGTGTTGCGATACTGATCACACAGTCAAAGCTTTCATTTTTATAAGGGAGTTGAACGATGTTTCCTTTATTCAAATGAATATTTAACTTTTCATGACGAGACATGGATTTTACTTCCGGAATGTGATCATGCATGTCGCATCCAAATAGTTTTTGGGAAAAGCGACTTTCTTCATGAAATAACACGCCACTTCCAAATCCAATTTCCAACGTTTTATCGAATGTTTTTGATTCCAAAAGATCCAATGTCATGGTGAGTCGTTTGATGAAAAAAGATCTAATGACGGGAAGATGATACAAATGGGTCAAATTGTCATCGACCACCGGATGGTGAGATTTTTTTGGCAGTTGAAGCCTCATACAGCAGCTTGAACTTTCTTTCTATAAAGGTATTTTTCTAAAACAAACGTTCGTAGGACTGCGAGTGTCGAAAGACCATACCGAATGCTGTCTTTAAATGAAATGGATGAAGAATCACTTTGATAGCGCGTTTTGATCGCGACCTCTCCAATTCGGAATCCGTTTTTCACAGCTTCTGCAATAATCTGAGTATCAAAAACAAAGTTATCAGAAAATGTATGATAGTTGATATTTTTTAAGAACTCTTTGCGATATGCCCGAAGACCCGTGTGATATTCTGAGAGACGTAGGCGAAACACAAAATTTTCCGAGAACGTCAGAAAGATATTGCTGAAAAACTTATAGAAGGGCATCCCCCCTCTCAGAGCGTCCAGTTTTTTGATCATTCGAGATCCCAGCATGATGTCAACCTGGCCTTCTTGTAGAGGTTTGATCATTTGAGGCAGAACCGATGGGTCATACTGATAGTCCGGATGAACCATGACAATGATATCTCCTCCCATTTTGAGAGCAGTGTCATAACAGGTTTTTTGATTGCCTCCATAGCCGGTATTCTTTGGGTGTCGAATGACGGTGAGATTCAATTGTCTTGCAATGTCCACGGTTCGATCTCGACTGCAATCGTCCACCAAAATAAAATCATCTATATGGGATTTTGGAATTTCATTAAAAGTTTTCTGAAGAGTTCGTTCCGCGTTATACGCAGGCATGACAACGATCACTTTACATGTGTTTGGCATCTTATAACTCCTGATGCTTCAAAATGGACCATCCCTTTTTGCAGTAGTTTAAAAATACTTTTGGAGAAGATATCCCTGAAAGCAGTCGAATGACCCTCTTGGGTTCTAAATAGTATTTTCGTGTTGCGGTATGTAAATAATTTTGTAATTCATCGGGAGTCAGTGTGAATGTTCGAATGATCCCCTGCTTATAATCTCCCTTATGAAGATCATCTTTAATAAATAAATTATATTGGGATGCAATATTGTAAAGTTCTGTTCCGGGGAATGGATACATAATTTGAAACTCACAAAAATCACCCTTCAATTTTTTGGAGAATTCAATCGTTCTTTTAACCGACTCATGGTCATCCCAAGGCAGACCAAATGCAAAATACAGGTATGATTTCATTTTCATTTTATGGCATGCATTGACTGCCTTTTCCGCCTGTTCCAAAGTGGCATTTTTTTTCATGAGTTTTAGTAAGTTTGCATCTCCACTTTCAATTCCAAATCCGACGAGCCAACATCCTGCTTTTTTCATCCAATACAGCCTTTCTTCATCAATGCTGTCGACCCGACTATTGGCCACCCACTGGACATTAATATTTTTGTCGATAATGGCTTTGCAGACATCAATCGTCCATTTTTTAAACCAGGTAAACGTGTCGGCCCTAAAGTAAAAATCAGTGATGCCATATTTTTCTTTGCAATGGGCCATTTCATTGGCGATGGATTCGGGAGATCTTGCATAAATTTTATGCCCAGACACTGCCGGAACCAAACAGAATATACATTTGGATGGACATCCCTTATTGGTGGCAATGCTGGTCATTGGGGCATCGGTATCGGGGCGTCGATATAAGTTATTGTTCAAAAGATGTCTGGCGGGAAAGGGCAGGGCATCCATATCTTCCAAGAAAGGACGATTTTGATTCCTCTGGACTTTGTCTCCATTGCGATAGGTAATGCCCAAGATGGTATCCATTGGTTTATTTTGTCCAATTTCACGAATGGTGATTTCTACCTCTCCTCGGATGGCGATATCCAGTTTTGGAAATTGGGTCATGATTTGGATGTCATCATTTAAAAAATGGGCACCTTTGGCAATGGTGATGATATTGGGATCTATTGCCTTTGCTTCTTCACACGTTTTTAAATCATTGAGAAACGTAGGAGTTGTGGTACTAATTACAATTAAATTTGGCTTAAATTCTTTCACATCCTGTGTGAATGTATTCCAATCTGCATGATCATCAACAGGATAGTCCTTAATCAGGCACGTATATTGCTCTTGTTCCAAAATGGCTGCCATGTAAGCCAGATCCAATGGCATTCGAAGGCTGGAAGATAATCCTTTAACGGGGGCCTGGCATCGATCATCGCGAATATATTTTCCCGTGGGAGGGTTGATCAATAGCGCTTTTTTCATTATAAACGATCCTTTAAAATCTTTACTGTTTAATCTGATCCATGTCAATTATATTAAAAATTTCCTCGACTTAATGCCGTTTTAAAGTAATGAATAAGGGTTCTTATGGGTATGAAAAATATTCATTTTTATGGAATCATGCTGCTTATTTTTATAGCAGGGATTATTTCACGCTGGCTTTTAACTGTGGAAAACTTTGGATCGATGGACAGCGTGTCATATGCTCTGGCGACACAGCATTACTCTATTCAAGATAATATGCCGCCGCCTCCCGGTTATTTTCTCTACATCATGTCTGGGAAATTTTTGAATTTATGGTTTCAAGATCCCAAACAATCTCTGCTATTTTTAAGTGTTTTTTATAGTGGGTTGATCCCGGTTGTTTTATTTTTTTTGGGATATTTGCTTTTTGGAACATTTTCTGGGGTTTCAGCCGCACTTTTATTCTTAACGAGTCCTGTCTTTTGGTACAAGGGAATTACCATTTATGGGTACTTAAATGCCGCATTTTTTATTTTGTTGACTGCGACCTTTTGTTACAAGGTGATTTTGGGAAAGTCCTCATTTATATATTGGGCGTCGGTTTCCTATGCGCTGTGTGTTGGGGTTCGACCTCAAGAATTTCCGATGCTGCTTCCATTATATGGATGGGCGTTGACCTTTGTTTCGAGAAAGCAGGCGATGGCTGGGGTTGGATTTTTTGCGTTGGTGTGTATGGCATGGTTTATTCCGCTGATGCTCATGTCCGGTGGATTAATGACATATGGTTCTCTTCTCAATCATGGCAGTGGATATCTGGTTGAGAACTCAATCTTGGGTGGATCTTGGATCAATCAAATAAATAACCACTTGAGTCGGATGGCTCCATATATTGAGCGGTCGTATTTTTTGGGACTCATTCCATTGATATATTTTATCGGTCAGTTCTTTCAGTTTAGATGCTGGGTTTCCCACCGGAATGTACAATTTTTGTTGCTGCTCTTTATTCCCACGTTGATTTTTAATGTATTTGTTCAATTTGCGGAAATTGGGCACGGATTGGCATGGGGGGTGGGACTTTTCCTCTTGATTGGGGAATCGGTTATTGTATTTGGCAGAGATTTAGCACAGATCATCAATCGGAAACTGGAAGCATTCTCGGTTGGAAGTGTGTTGACAACCGTTTGTGTTGTGAATGGGGTGATGTTTTTTCATGATTTTAAATTCGATGTTTATGATTATCGAAAGATAAGTTACGATGATCGGCAATTTAATTATCAGGATGCACAATCATTGGATCGACATTTGTCACAGAAATTTGATTTTATAGAAAAGCAGTTTGGTCGTGAAACAGAAAAACTTGTGATTGTTTCAAAAAGATTTTTTTATCAAGCCATGATGAAATTTCCAAAAGCACATGTCATTTTACCGGATGTTGTTTACAGGGATCAAAAAAAAACCATACAATATTGTCACCAGCTGCAATGTCAGACTTCTTTGGAAAATAATATTTTTGAAATTCCAGAGGGGAAAAGCCGTCTTGTTGTGATGGATGATCCTGCAGTTCATTATGTGGAATGTAAAGAGGATTGCCATTTGGAAACGTTTTCAGATTCATCACAGATTTTAGTGGCGTCATTTAATAAAGAAAAAAAACTAAGGTTGACTTTATATTCTATTCAGATGGATTGAAATGAAATTTTCAAAACTCCCGATTCTGTTATTGCTTGCGATTGGGCTGGTCCTTCGTCTGATTGGGTTGGATCGGGGAATTTCACGGGATGAAGGTTTTTTGTATTCTTATATTCAGTCTTCTTATGGGGAACTTTGGACGATGTGGCTCAAGACCTCTATTTTCCCTCCACTGACCCCATTTCTTTTAAAAACCTGGCAATGGATCCATGGTTCTGAATCGTGGGCCAGATGTTATTTTGTACTTTATGGAATGGGAAGTTTATACTTCATTTATCGTATTGCGAGAGATTGGACATCTCAACCCATTGCAATTGGCGCTTTATTTTTGGCCTCTGTTTCTCCTTTTTTAGTTTGGACATCACAGCAAATGAGAAGCTTTATGGATGCCACATTTTGGATGTTGGTATCTACTTACTTTTTTTTGTACCTCATGGACCAAAAGTTTTCTAAAAAAAATGTACTCGGATATGTTCTGTCATCACTGACAGGAGTTTATTGTTCATATTTCAATTTCTTAGTTTTATTTTCCCAGTTCATTTTGGTTTTAGTGTTTTCATTAAAGTCTTTTAAAAAATGGGTGAAAATGTATGCGGTCATGGTGCTTTTGTTTCTACCTTGGTGTTGGATTGCTTTTTCTCAATATAAGAATGCAACTGCAACCACTCCATATTGGAACCTGATCGGAGTGAGATGGGGGTTTCTTTATGTCGGACGGTATGGGCGGCAATTATTGGCATTGCTCGGAATGGATCCTGATTTCTTGAATGAAGGGATCTCTCAGTGGGGGGTGCCCATCTATTTATGGGGGGTCGCATTTTTGACATTGATTGCATTTGGCCTGTATATGTCAAGATATGTCTTGTCTTATTTGAGAAGAACTACATTTTATTCAAGCAATGTTGGCTGGATTTTTCTGGTCTTGTGTACAGGCCCAGTGATTTTGGCGAATGGTGCAGAAATTTTTTTTGAATTCCGACCTCTTCCGTATCTGTTCTCATATTCTCATGCAATCGCAATACTTTTAATCGCTGTCTGTATGTGCTCGCTTATTGAAAAGAAAAGTATTGTGATTATGGGGAGTCTTCTTATGCTGATCTTTTATGGGGGGCGTTATTTTTCACTCTATGAACCTGCCTATGATAACAAAGGGGCATATGTTTTTTTGATGAATCATGTAAAGAGCCGTGAAGTCGTCATGTCTGTTCGACTGACAAATCATTATTTATGGAAAGGTTCTCTCCCAAACATTGACTTGAAAGATGGATTGGAACGTGATGAAATAACAGGGCATTATAAAGCAATTTCTCTATCGGCTCAGAATAAACTCAGAGAAATTACAAATTCATATGAATGCATATGGTTTTATAAGACAGCAGGTAACGATGAACTGTTTGGAGGAAATGAACTGGTGATGGAGTGGTTAGATCAAAATGGTTATGAAGTATCAGATGTTCATAAATTTAAGCGTATCGATCTTATCTATTATAAAAAGAGGATATAAATGATGAAAAAAGTTTTGGTGACAGGTGTGGCAGGATTTGTGGGGTCGAATCTGAGTCAGTCACTTTTGGCCAAAGGATATCATATCATTGGAATAGATAATTTTTCTCAAGGTGAAAAAAGGAATTTAACTTCTTTGGTGAAAGAATCACGATTTGAATTTCATGAGGGGGATGTGTGTGATCCGTTATTTATTGAAAAAGTTGGAAGGGCTGCAGATTTTATCGTTCATTTGGCAGCATTTAAAATCCCACGTTATGGTGGGACACTCAATACGTTAACCATTAACACAGAGGGGACTAAGAATATTCTTGAATTATCTCGAAAAACACAGGCCAAAGTCGTGTTTAGTTCTACGTCTGATGTGTATGGAAAAAATCCAAATATTCCTTTCAGCGAAGATAGTAGCTGTGTCGTTGGATCTCCCACCGTGAGACGATGGGCCTATGCCGTTTCTAAAATGTTTGATGAGCAACTGTGTTTTGCATATGCGGAAGAATTTAAAATTCCTGTTTCGATTGTTCGCTATTTTGGTGGCTATGGCCCCAATCAAAAACTAAGTTGGTGGGGAGGTCCTCAATCAGTTTTTATAGATTGTGCCTTGCAGGGGAAAAGTCTCACGATTCATGGGGATGGTTTGCAGACACGAAGCTTTATATATGTTTCTGATTTGGTGGCTGGGACGATAATGACTATGGAGTCGGACCGATCATTGGGACAGGTATATAATATTGGAAATCCAGAAGAGATTTCTATCTTGGATTTGGCTAAGATGATTTGGAAAATGGTTCGGTCAGATGATCCAGT
The DNA here is from genome assembly GCA_964507905.1 of uncultured bacterium. Taxonomy (GTDB): domain Bacteria; phylum Bdellovibrionota; class JACOXK01; order 2-02-FULL-40-11; family 2-02-FULL-40-11; genus CAZDSE01. Next base: position 18,623 of record CAZDSE010000003.1, read on the forward strand.
CATTGAATTTATTCCGTACCAAAGTTTTTCTAAAAATTATGAAGACGTGCCCAGAAGAGTGCCCAATATTCAAAAATCTAAAGACGAACTGGGATTTGAACCCAAGATTTCTCTAAAAGACGGCCTACTTCAGACCGTGGAATGGCAAAGAAAAGTTACTCGAAAAATCACTTAAGGATAAACCATGTCTATTCATTATTTTATTTTACCTGCATTTAATGAAGGGGATGGAATTTATTTTCAACTGACGTCACTTAAGAAATTATTAAAGGATAGAAATCTTGAGCATGAAATTGTAATCGTCAATGATGGGAGCACGGATGAGACGGCACGTGAGGCCGAAAGAATGAATGGGATTTTGAATGTGCATCTCATCAATCACAGCACAAATCGCGGTCCGGGAATGGCGTTTAAAAGCGGATTTGAATATATTCTTCCAAAATTAGGGGATGATGACATCATCTTTACCATGGATTGTGACAATACTCAGCATATTCGAACATTGGAACTCATGATGAATAAAATCCATGAAGGATATGAAGTGGTATTGGGATCTATTTTTACCATGGGAGGAATGGCAGTAGGGGTTCCCTTTTTTAGATTGGTGATGAGCCATGGGGCGAGGTGGGTATACAAGATTTGTTTTCCCATTAAGGGAATTAATGATTATACGGCGTTCTGTCGGGCGATTAAGGGATCTGCGTTAAAATTGGCTTATGAGCGTTATCAAGATAAGCTTATCGAATCATCTGGATTCGGATGTATGGCTGAAATGCTGATCAAATTTCGGCAAATCCCTTTGTTTATTACCGAAGTTCCCATGATTGTACGATATGATCTTAAAACATCATCCAGTAAATTGAAAGTCATGAAAACAGTCCAAGAACATTTCAGAAATATTCGTCGGCATGTCTTTAAAAGGCATTTGTTTTGATAGAGGACTTGTATGATTATTGATGGCCATATCCATGTCGGTCGTTGGAATTATCCATATTATTCTTCTCTCAAAGTCGGCATTCAGGAATTAAATCATTTATTGACTGAGTGCGGGATTGATGGCGCAGTTATTTTGCCATCTGATCGAAAAAATAATGACCAGGTTTTGTCTCAAATTTTAAAATACGGGAAAAAGAAATATTGGTTTTTTCCTTGGGTGGATCCCAGAAAAAAAGATTGGAAGACTTTTTTGGATAATAACGGGCACCATATTCGAGGGATTAAGGTTCATGCATCGTTGGATCAGGTTCAAAAAGGAGTGACGCACCGCTTATACAAGCCTGTTTTGGATTTTGCGTATGAGAGAAACATGATCATGCTGGTGCATTGTGGCAGAGCTCAAAACACAGCAAGTTATTTGTATGTGATTGATGTGGCCAAGCGTTATCCCAGAATGAATTTTGTGATGTGTCATCTGGGAGGAGATCATGAAAAGTTAAAATTAGAGGCGCCTCTAAAAGTCAAAAAGGAAAAATTAAAAAATGTATTTTTTGATATTTCGGCCACTCGTGAATTTTGGACCATTGCCAAAGGGATAAAAACATTGGGGGCTGAAAAGTTTATTTTTGGGAGTGATTATCCGGTGATGCATCCCAAAGTATCATTGGAAACTGTCCGTGTGCTGAATTTGGGAGATGAAGATCAAAAACTGGTATTTGGTGGAAACATCAGAAGGCTTTTAAATGATTTCTAAACCATTGGACATTGGAGAAGGAACACTTATCGAAGCGGGTGCGTCGATTGGAGAAAATGTCTCTTTGGGGAGATATGTGAGAATTTTTTCGGGAGCCATTATTGAATCCAATTGTATTATCGAAGATTTTGCTTCAATCGGTTATCATCGAACCACGCGAATCTATGATGATTCAGTTGATCTTAAAAAGACAGTGATTGGCGCTGGAACGCTTGTTCGAAGTCATTCTGTGATTTATGCGGGTTGCAAGATTGGGGACAAGTGTTCAATCAGTCATCATGTGGTGCTTCGAGAAGGAACCACCATTGGAAATGAAACGTCGGTGGGATGTCTGGTTAAATCAGAGGGATATTTGACCATTGGTAATCGGTGTTCCATTCATTCGCTCTGTAGTCTCACACCATTTTTATCGATGGAAGATGAAGTATTTATGGGACCAGGAACCATTACCATGAATGACGCAGTGATTGATTTTAGATCCAAAGAAGAGAGCGAAAAAAAAGGACCTTTGATTCGATATCGATCAAGAATTGCAGGACAAGTCACGTTGAGTCCTGGAGTCACCATCGGAAAATATGCATTTGTGGTTGCAGGATCGCTGGTCGTCAAAGATGTTCCAGATTTCGGAAAAGTCGGGGGAGTTCCCGCCAGGCTTATGGGAATGGATGAAAGATATATAAAGAAGGAAGTTTAAATGTGCGGTTTGGCAGGGATTTATCACTTTAAAAATCAAAGCAAGGTGTCCAAAACACTTTTGGTTGAAATGCTTGAACAAATCAGCCACCGAGGTCCTGATGAAGCGGGCATATTTCTGTCGAATCAAGTGGGGTTGGGGAATACGCGTCTGAGTATCGTGGATTTGGATGGTGGTTCTCAGCCCATCCATAATGGTTCAAAAACAAATTGGATCGTATTTACAGGTGAGATTTATAATTTTCAGGAGTTACGACAAGATCTTCTGAGACAAGGGAGGCATTTCTATACGAAATCTGACACAGAAGTTATTTTACATCTGTATGAAGAAGAAGGGATTTCATTTTTACAGAAACTTCAGGGTCAATTTGCCATTGCGATCTGGGATCAAAAACAGAAAAAACTTATTTTGGCCAGGGATCGAGTTGGGATTCGGCCACTTTTTTACACAATACAAGATGGGCGCCTATTATTTGCATCTGAGATTAAAGCCATTTTTGCAGATCCCAAAATTTCTCGTCAATTGAATCTGCATGGCCTTCACCAGATTGTGACGTTCTGGACGACGGTTGGCTCGACAACCATATTTGATAAAATTGAAGAGTTGCCTCCGGCACATTACCTGGAAATCAGAGGAGAAGAAGTTCGTATAGAGCGATATTGGACAGTGCCCTTCATTCAATCCCCCAGAGATGGGGTTCAGTTAACCAAAGATGAAAGTATAGAAACGCTTCGATCTGTTTTGAGTCAGAGTGTAAAAACAAGAATTCCGAATGAAGTTCCACTTGGAGCGTATGTCAGTGGAGGTGTGGATTCATCTGTGATCGCAACCCTGCTGCATCGACTGTCCGACTCACCTGAAAATATAAAAACATTTTCGATTCAATTTGAGGATCAAGATCATGACGAGTCTTCTTACCAAAATACAGTATTAAAAAAATTGGGCATGAAAAATTTTGCCATCCGATGTTCCTCGAAAGACATTGGGGATGTATTCCCCAAAGTGGTGTGGCATGCGGAGTCTCCTCTATTTCGGACGGCAGCTGCCCCTCTATATCTTTTGTCAGAAAGAGTAAGACAAGAAGGTATTAAAGTGGTGCTGTCTGGTGAGGGAGCGGATGAGGTGTTATGGGGATATGATACA
>CAZDSE010000004.1:0-1937 GCA_964507905.1 uncultured bacterium
AAAGGACTTGTCAAAGAATATCCCATTCGAGTGGTGGATTCTTCGCAACCACTGAAAGTAACACTTGTCTATACCGATGCCCCAGCCAGTACGGCTGCCAAAAAAGCATTGGTGAATGATTTGGACTTAGAGGTGACGAGTGTGGTTGGACGAAAATATCTTCCACGAGTAAATGGCATCGAATCCGCCGATCACACGAACAACGTCGAAGGCATTGATATCAACCTTCCCACCGAAGGAAAATATCTGGTGCGCATCAAAGGCTTCAATATCCCTCAAGGCAATAAAGATGGCGCCCAACCGTATGCGGTGGTGGTGTCGGGGGGAGTGGAGTAAGGACTGGTATCGTCATCCCCCTCCTCCGACTTGATCGGGGGATTGACCGGGGGATCTATACATTTAGTCTGGTTTAAGAGTTTATTAAAAGAAGAAAGTTTGGATTTCTTTCAGGCTGAAGTGTGCGCGTAACATTCTCACAAAAGCGAAGATTCCGTGAGCTCTCTTTCTAGTTAACTTACGCATTCCTGTTAGGAAAAATTAATAAACTCTCTCGAATAATTCATATACGTATTTCATGAAAGGAACTGAAGAGCCGGGTTGCATGAAATATAACGTGAGAGAAGTATCTTTAATATCAAACTGATAATTACCCGATGGCAAGTATAAATAATTGGAATAACCAAAAAAATTGTAAAATATGGAAGCAAAAGCAGAACAGGAATTTTGTAAATTAACAATATTATTGCTATTAGAGTAAGTTTGCATTGGATTATTGCAAATCATTTTGATTCCAAGATTCGTACTGTATTGTTCAACTTTATACAAACCATTTTTATTAAACGATAATAGCCCTTCACCAATATCAGCTGTTGTAAGATTTTGAAGCCCACTTTTTTCTACTCGGACCAGTTGCCATGTTGTTCCAGTGAGAGAAGTCGAGGGAGAAGGAGGATTGATATTAGATATTTTCTTAAAAGTTGCACCATTAATGGTTAATATTGCTTGTTTTAAGTCAAAAGAAAAAGAACCTGATAGTAAGGGGAAGGAGTCACCCACGATACTGAGTGGAATAACAATTTGCCCATCACCATTTTCAATAACATTTACTCCTTGACTATTAGTAGTGCCACCATAGCTCATTTGGGATAAACGATAGGTACACATCTTAAATTTTCTTTCAATAGTTGTTGTTAAATCACTCCACACCAAACCCATATATTGAGATTTTAGAGGATCATTATCAGGGGTTAGATTAATAACCCCTGAAGTAATAATTCTATTAGCTACAGGGACATTGTTTTCATAACGGCTAAATTCCCATGTACCAGGAAATTCTACTTGTTGGATAGTTTGAGCTGGTTGTGTAGGACTACCAGAAATACTGCTAGTTGGAGAGCTGCCTGGTTTAGAAGGACCACAGCCACCCAAGAACGCTGTAATGACTAAAAAAGAAATCAACTTTTTCAACACTTCTATACCTCTGATTTTATAAATATAATTATACTAATTTAAATAAGGATTGGTGAAATTTAATCAATTTTTAATGTTTCACTAGAAAATCCAAGAATATCCCTGGATTTCCTCACGCTTTGCCCGAAATAATGGTATGTAAGTCCACGTGTTAAATACTGGGATGCTTCGCCCTTCGGGTTCAGGATGACGTAGCTCATTTTATCCTGACAAAAAATTTATAAGAGAAATTGTCACCATCTATTCCATTTCGTGTTTACTGAGGCAGAGCCCGAACCAAATCACCTGATCTCAAGGGTGGGGGGAGATTTTGACATAAAAGCATAAATATGCTAATATGATTTTACATCATGGAGGGAGTTATATGGCGAAGTTTAAAACACGCTTTACAGCAGACTTGGGGAATCCTAGGCTAATTAAATTACTAAAAATGGAATCTCAAGAAAAAGAAACGAGCATGAGAGAAG
>CAZDSE010000004.1:1947-4076 GCA_964507905.1 uncultured bacterium
GCATCGGTTAGAAACCAAAGCACTCGCCAAGGCTTCTGAAGCGGTATTTAAAGAATGGAATGATCCCAGAGACTCAGAGTATGACGACTTATAAACCTGGAGATGTGGTGCTGGTGAAGTTTCCGTTTACGAATCTCGAAGCAACGAAGAAGCGTCCTGCTCTTGTTCTGCACCATACCTTCTACACGACAAAAATTGATATTCTGGGGATTGCGATGATTACCAGTCAGATCGAAGGATACAAATTGCCAGGGGATGTATTGATAGAGAAATGGAAAGATGCCAATCTCTTATATCCCAGTATTGTTAGACTCTCCAAAATCGCTACCATAGACTCCGATCTTATCGATAAGAAATTAGGACATCTTTCAGCAGATGATATTGCGCCAGTTAAAAAATCTTTCCAAAAGCTCTTTGATCACTGGATTTAATGCCTGACATTAGAACCTCATGAGATTTTAATGTGATATTTTTTGCTGCATTTACCATTCCAAGATATAATTATTATGTTGTGAGTTAGTAGGGGGTGAACGTATGCGGCAGTTATTTTTTATTATCTTAAGTGTGGCGGGCGGTGTTTTATTGTTCTATTCGCTGGGTAGTGCGCAAAATAAGTCTTATGAAGAACGTTTAAATCAAATTGCCCAGGATAAGGCCAATGCCCAACTGGGGACGATATCGGGACAAGACAAAGAGGAGCTCAAGAAAAAGGAGTTGAGTCATGCCTATTCGTATATACCCAAGGAAAATGGTTTTGTTGTGACTAAGGCAGATCAATCGCCCGAAGCTGCTTATTCTGAATTTCGAAAAAAACATCAGATCCCGGAGTATGTTGGCGATGATGTCGTTAAAAAGATGCTTAAACAGGCACCGGATGATGAATTGAAGACAGAAGTGGTGAAAGTCGTAGAAGCCGAAAAGCTGCTTCATGAAAGTTATGAAACTTTTCAGAAAGAAAAGAACAAAGTTAAATTAGACATGACGATGGCATCTGCTCTTGGAAAAAAAGAAAAAGATACTTCAGCCTCTGACCTGGATCAGAGAATAGATATCATTGGACAAAAAACTGGGATGGTATTACAGACTTCAATTCAAAAATTATCGAAAGCAAATCTACTCGGTGAAGATTCTGGAGATCGAGGACCACAATATATGGCATCCGGGGGAAGAGTCTTCCCATCTTTGGAGCTTGAGAAGGATAAGGATTTATTAAATATCCGTCAGAATGTCTTGGCCAAGGTTCAAAAAGAGCTCATGTCTCTCATGGCGGAGGCCATTAATCAGTACTATCACAAAGAAGAGGGGGCAACGGCTCGGGAAAATGTTCAAAATAAGGAACAATTATTGGCATTTGTGAGAGTAGAAGAAAAATCAAATCAGAGAGAAAAAATGATGGCTGAAAAAATTCAGAGATTGGAAATAATGTTACAGCGATCGGCCAAAGAAACATATATGGAAGGAGAGCGAATTCACCTGGATCAAGGGGCTTTAAAGGATCTTAGAAATCAAATAGCTGCAATGCGAGAAGAAAAAATGAGTTATGGTCAGACCTTAGATAAATCGGCTTTAAATAAACTGTATCGTCAGCTTGAAAAATCAGGTGCATTGGATCCGGACAAAGATGTGTTTCGTCCGGGTGTGGCCCCTGGCGAATTATCTCCGGAAGAAGATGCACAATTTGTGAAAGATATGGATGCTTGGGATAAGTCGAAAAAGGATCAAGGGAAGCCAACTTCAGAAATTTTGCGATCGCGAGATGAACAATGGATGCCAGGGGATACTCGAGAATCTCCAGGTATTCGAAATCCCACAGAAAAAACACCTGAAGAAAGAGAACGCGAAAGACAATCTCAATGGCCTGAAGGGGATCCATGTCGCGCGGGTGGCTGCTAAAACCAACAAAATTAAACTAGATTCGTCGGTGTAAGTTTGTTACTTTCCAGCTGTGAAGATTGATTTTATAAAAGTGAGAGAATCTGAAGAGGGGCAACGGTTGGATCATTTCTTAACCCAAAAAAAAGTATTACAAACCAGGTCGCAGATTCAACGACTGATCGAAGAGGGAAAAATCAGAGTCAACGCCTTTTCTTCTAAGCCCAGTTATATCATTAAGAACTTAGATACCATTT
>CAZDSE010000004.1:4086-22002 GCA_964507905.1 uncultured bacterium
CGCCGAAAGAGAGTGTGCTTCATGCGGAAGCGATTCCAGTAGATATCGGCTATGAAGATGAGGACGTGGTGGTGGTAAATAAGTCAGCAGGAATGGTGGTGCATCCGGGGGCTGGCAATAAAACCAATACATTGGTTCATGCACTGCTCTATCATTGTAAGAATTTATCTGGGATTGGAGGCGTATTGCGACCAGGTATTGTGCATCGATTAGATAAAGACACATCCGGGCTCATGGTTGTTGCCAAAAATGATGATGCCCATCTGCATCTGAGTCAGCAGTTTAAAAAAAGAACCATTTGGAGAACGTATATCGCCATGGTGTTTGGACGATTTGAAAAAACGCATGGCAGTTTTAATGCGTCTATTGGGCGACATCCCATACACCGGAAGAAAATGTCGACAAAATCAAAGCGGGGCAAACCGGCTTTGACCATTTGGGAAGTCTTGGAATCCTTTGATCAAATGAGTTTGGTTCGGGCAAAGCTTGAAACGGGTCGAACGCATCAAATCCGAGTTCACTTTTCAGATTTTGGAAATCCAGTGGTGGGAGATTCTGTATATGGGGGTAAAGTCCGCGTAAAAAATATTATTGATCCAAAATTGAAACTTGAAGTCGAAAAATTACATGCCCTTTTACTTCATGCAGAAAAGTTGACCTTTATTCATCCTGGTACTCAACAGCCCATGGCTTTTGAAGCTCCGATGCCAGATTATTTTAAACATATTTTAGAGATGTTGCATGAATGAGAAGATTCATTCTGAATTGTTAAAGTTTATTCCAATCATTGAGCATGGATTCTTAACCAAAGATGGAGATAAAAAACTGGATGTTACGTATATTTCCCAGATGAAACAAGTGCATGGGGACTCTATTTTGCATTTGAGATCATATGCGGATGTGACACGGGCAAAGCAAACCGAAGCCGATATCAGTGTGACATCTTTGCCCAATGTGGCTCTCACAATTTCTACTGCGGATTGTGTGCCCCTTTTATTTTGTGATCCCGTTCAAAAAGTGATTGCCGCATCTCATGCCGGTTGGAGGGGGACAGTTAAACAGGTGGCTTTAAAGACGGTGGACGCTCTTGTTAATGAATATCATTGTGACCCAAAATCGGTGGTGGTGGCCATTGGTCCCTGTATTCATTCATGTTGCTATGAAGTGGATCGGCCTGTGTTTGATGCCATTCATGAAAAAGATTTTTTACTTCCTGCATCCAAAAAAGATCGGTGGATGCTAAATCTCCCTCAAATGAATCGATATCAACTGATTACATCTGGGATATTAGATGAAAATATTTCTATCTTGCCCTATTGCACGGCGTGCAGACGTGATCTTTTTTATTCCTATCGAAAAGAAGGGAACTCTGCTGGTCGACAGTGGAGTTATATTTTGCTTAAATAAACCTACTTCTTCCCATCTTCCGACTTTAAAAATGCAATGACTGCCGCGACGTCGGCATCGGATAAGGCGAGATTGATCATGGGAATGTTATTATACTTTTTAAGAAGTTCTTTGGCGATGGGATCGGATTTTAACATCGCATCTGGGGTTTTAATCATTTTTTTCATCCAATCCGGTTTTCGCCTTTGGGTTACGCCCTTTAAATCGGGTCCTATGAGATCTCCTTTGCCATAGGTATGACAGGCGATGCACTTTGTATTAAAAATTTCTTTTCCATCAGGTTTTTTCTGCGCAAAGAGAGGACTCAGTAAAATCCCATTCATAAATAGTATAACGAACAATTTTAAAGGCATAATTTTTCTCCTTTGTTTATGATATATACGTGGTTTAAAACATAAAAAACAAGCCTAATCTTTTATATGAAAGATTCCGAAAAGAAGATGACATGAATCAGAATTTTAAAATTTCAACTCCCAAGGATATGGCGCATAAATTGGCTGTATTTTTTGAGGAAACCATATGGGATTTTGATACCGATGTGCCCTGGTGGAAGGATGTATTCTTCTATGCCTCACGTCTTTGTTATCTTGTGGTGAGAGGGATTACGAAGAATAAGTCTGCCATTCGGGCGACCGCTTTGGCATATACGACCCTCCTTTCTATTGTGCCTCTCATTGCCGTAATGCTGGCGTTTTTTAAAGCCTTTGGGGGCTTGTCCAAGGTGGAGTCGATACTGGAGCCTGTGATTTTAAATAATTTAACCACCGGATCTGGGGAGACTGTTAAAAAATATTTGGTCGAATTTACATCGAATCTCCATGCGGGTGCTTTGGGGATTGTGGGATTTATTTTTCTGATTTTAACGGTGATTGGACTCCTATCTACGATTGAAGCGGCATTTAATGATATCTGGGGCGTTCGGCAGAGTCGAACTTGGATCAAGCGATTCAATGCCTATTGGACGATTGTCACCCTTGGACCTTTATTTGTCGCGTTTTCCATTGGGCTTACGGCCTCGTTTCAGTCATCCACATTTGTAAAAGCTTATTTAAGTACGGGGCTTCTTCAATATTTTTTAATGGTTGCACCCTATCTGTTCACATGGGTTACCTTTACGCTTTTATATGCATATATTCCCAATACCCGTGTTCGATTTAGGTCGGCTTTATTGGGGGGAGTATTCGCCGGAACTCTGTGGGAAATCGCCAAATATGGATACACCGTCTATGCTGCGCAGTCGACAACCTATGCCACGATTTATGGATCGTTGAGTGCGCTTCCTGTTTTTTTGGTTTGGCTCTATGTGACGTGGCTTATTGTTCTCATTGGCGCGGAAGTGGCGTTTGCAGATCAAAATAGCAAGACCTATCGACAAGAAGCACATTCACCCAATGTCAGTCAAAAGTTTAAGGAATTTTTGGCGTTAAATATTGTATCTCTCGTGTGTGAGAAATACCATGTGGGGGAAGGGGCTGTGACGGGAAGACAAGTTTCTGATTTTTTTAAAGTGCCCGTGCGCCTGTCCAATGAACTGTTGTTTAATTTATCACGTGCAGCCATCTTGCTTGAAACTGGGGAAGAGGAGCGGTATTATTGTCCTGCGAAACCGATCGATCAGATTTATATTAAAGATGTTATTGAAAGTTTAAGATCGATGGGAGAAGAAATCCCCAGATTTACTCCCACCAAATACATGAGAGGAATGGAGCACTTGTTAAAGGATTCCAATAAAAGTTTTCGAGACATTATTACCGAGCTTGTTCCACATCTTCGTTTGACTCAAAAATGAATGTCCTTCCCAAAGTAAAAAAAGCACCCACTCAGCCCGGCGTCTATCTCATGAAATCTTCCGATGGGAAGATCATATATGTCGGAAAAGCCAAGAATCTGAGAAATCGATTAAAGTCGTATTTTACAGCCAAAAACGACCATACCGCGCGAATTGCCCTTTTGGTTTCAAGAATTTCAGATATCGAGTTCATTATAACTCGGACAGAACTAGAAGCGCTGATGCTCGAATGCACGCTCATTAAAAAACATCATCCGAGATACAATATTCATTTGAGAGATGACAAGACCTATCCCTATTTACGGATCAGTGTTCAAGAACCGTGGCCGCAGCTTTCCATTGTCCGAAAGCCCAAGCGAGATCAGGCCATGTATTTTGGTCCATACACATCCGCATATTCCATTCGAGAAACACTGAAACTCTTAACCACGATATTTCCCATTCGGGATTGTTCACAAAGCAAATTTAAAAATCGAACGAGGCCCTGTATTAGTTTTGACATTGGGATTTGTTCGGCTCCTTGTGTGAACTATGTCACTGAAACGCAATATCGACAAACGGTGGATGATTTTATTTCATTTCTAAAAGGAAAAAATAAAACAATTCTCAAGGAATTAAAGAACCAAATGGATCAATTGTCAAAAAATATGAAATATGAAGATGCAGCCAAAATGAGGGATCGAATACGGGGCGTCGAACATCTTTTGGAGCAACAAAGAGTGGTGAGTCTTAAATTGATCGATCAAGATGTCATTGGAGTATTTCAGAGGGATGACTATATCGAGCTCGCCCTCCTGTTTATTCGAGGCGGGAGAATGCTCGGAAAAAAAGTGTTGGGATTCCCTCATGTGAAGACAGATTTGGGAACATTTTTAAGTTCGTTCATGAATCAATATTATGAGAATGAATTTGTGCCAGATGAAATCATAGTATCCACTCCATTGCCTGATCAAAAAATTTTAGAAAATTATTTCCATCAATTGGCCAATAAACGAGTCAAAATATCAGTTCCAAAAGGGGGAGAGAAAGCGGCCCTTTTGGAAATGGCCATTGAAAATGCAAAAGAAGCCATTCGGGGTAAAAACCTCGAGCAAAAAGGGCCCAATGTGTTGGAAGAACTCCAAAAGAAATTGCATCTTAAAAACGTTCCAGATCGAATCGAGTGTTATGATATTTCTAATATTCAGGGCACCAATGCCGTGGGATCCAGAGTGGTGTTTATCGAGGGAGAAAGGGTCAAGGAGGGATACCGAAAATATAAAATTAAAACAGTCGAAGGTCCCAATGACTATGCCATGATGCATGAGGTGCTCTCCAGACGATTTAAGTTTAAAGATGAGGATGTGCTTCCGGATTTGCTGATGGTGGATGGGGGACGGGGGCAACTGGCAATCGCCATTCAAGTCTTAAAAGAATTGGAAATTGAAGGATTGGATGTGATTGGATTGGCCAAGGAAAAAACCATCTCTTCCTTTCAGGGCAAGATGATCGAAAAACTTCAAGAACGCGTATATCTTCCCGGCCAAAAAAATCCGATTATTTTTCCTGAAACCTCTCCCGCATTACATCTTTTGCAACGTGTTCGCGACGAAGCCCATCGGTTCGCGGTGACGTATCATAAGAAATTGAGAGATAAGGCATTTTTGGGGTAAAGGTGTCAGTCACCCTGATGAAAAAGTGAGCACAAAGGTACCAGGTACGGTACCTGGTACTCTTGAAGCTTATCCCGTTTCATGATAGTTACAGATCATATGTTCGGCATTGGAATGGGAGAGATGATTTTGATTGCGATTGTGGGGCTTTTGCTATTTGGTGGAAAATTGCCAGATGTGGCCCAAGATATTGGTCGATGGGTGCGTCGGATCCGCCGTGCTTTACAAGATATTCGAAGTGATATAGAAGACGAGATACGTAAATAATTTTTCACCCCTGAAGGAGAAAAAAAGTATGAACTCAGCAAACTTGGCATTTATCGGAGGCTTGGGACTTCCTGAAATTCTTGTGATTGGCGGCATTGCCATTCTTCTTTTTGGAACACGAAAACTTCCAGAATTGGGAAAAGGGTTGGCCAAAGGAATCAAAGAATTTAAAGAAGGACTCAAAGATCAGCCTTCGTCTTCACCTACAACGTCAAAATCGCCAAACGACAAAAAAGAAGAATAATTTTTTTCTTTTATGCAATCGATGTCTCTCATTCAGCACTTAGAAGAGCTGCGTCGCCGTGTGGCGTGGGCCATGGGTTTTTATCTGGTGGGACTCATGATTGCATTCATCGAACGATCTTTCTTTATGAAGATCGTCACCTATCCTCATGATTGGGCGATGAAGAGTTTGGGCATGGCCCCATCGCTCTATGTCTTTAGTTATCAAGATAATTTTATATCCCAGTTTAAGATTTGTATGGTGGTGGGATTTGTACTCTCGTTTCCAATGATTTTGTATCATGCGTTGCAATTTGTCATGGCGGGATTATTTCCAAAAGAACGTAAACAATTGCTGTATATGTATTTGCCGTCCAGTCTGATGCTTTTTATTTCTGGAGCATTATTTTCTTTTTTTCTCATTATTCCCTATGGTCTTAAGTTTCTGGTGACCTTTGGAACCGAAGCCGGCCTTCATCCCAATATCGGATTTAATAGTTATGTGACGCTCTTTGTTATTCTCATCGTCGTTTCTGGACTCATGTTTGAATTGCCTTTGGTCATGGCACTGCTCGCAAGGATTGGGTTTGTATCGTCGCTGGCATTTAGGCAAAAAAGACGCCATGCGGTATTGGCCATTTTTGTTTTGTCTGCCATCGTCACACCCACGCCAGATCCGTTGACTCTTCTACTTCTCGCTGGCCCTTTGATTTTATTATATGAGCTGGGATGTTTGATATCGGGAATGATCGAGAGAAAATTAGAGGAAAACCAATCCACTATTTCGATAACAGATCTAAATCCTCTTGCCAAATGACATCTTGTTTTAGTTTCGAAACATTTTGAACATCAATGACTTTTCCGGAGAGAAGTCGGATGATATCTCTCTTAAAAATTGCAGAACAATCTAAAATGCGTTTGACATCTTCGACATATAAAATTCGCCCAGGTTTGTTATGGAGAAAACCTTCAACTGCTTCTACTTGTCTCATGCCCATTGGATTCTCCGTGAGGATTTGAATGAGTTCATTGGGCGTGTCTCCGTAAAATGTTTTTGTGGTGATTTGATGACTCTCAATTTCATAAACCACGGGAACGGCCAGACGCCTCTTTACAATGACTTTTAGAGTTTCGGGAATTTCTACTTTTAAACTTTTAAGACACAGTCCTTGAACTTCGACTGTCGAATTATGCTGGTATAGCTGACACGCCAAAGGAACGGATGAAAAAATATCGATTTTTTGTGTTTTATTCTCTAGATCGATATGAGTTTGAAAATATTTTGAGAAATGAAGCGATTTTAGAGACGAATCCGCATAAATTTCACCATGCAAAACAAAGTGGTCATTGGAAGAAATAGACACCTGAGGCATATCTTCAAGAATGCCGCCATTGACAGACAACTCCATTTTAGAGACCAATGCGAAATCTTTGGGTTCCAAATCTAAGTCATAGTTGATCTTGGCACCCCCATTGGAAATGGTTTCATCTTTGGAATCAAAAAAAGTGAATTTACACGCACTGGTTAACAGACAGACAATAAGCCCGATCCATATGGTGCTTTTGAAGTGCATTCTCTGAATGTGTAGTGCAAAATCTATACCATGATTTTGAGCCTGGACTGGTGTCGAGGGATGCTTAAAAAATGGTCAGCATGGGTATTTTTTACATGTCTTTTGGCTTTGCTTATAATAATGGGTTTGTTAGTCTTGAAATGCTTCATGCGTCCGATGTCAGAAAATAAAAATCGGTTGGGGGTAGAAAAAAGTCCCTATCTGTTGCAGCATAAAGACAATCCGGTGTGGTGGTATGCCTGGGGAGACGAAGCCATTCAAGCCGCCAAAAGAGAAAATAAGCCCATTTTCTTGTCGATTGGATACGCAACATGCCACTGGTGCCATGTGATGGAGCATGAATCGTTTGAGGATGCCAACGTGGCAGATGCAATGAATCAAAATTTTGTATCCATTAAAGTCGATCGCGAAGAGCGTCCCGATATAGACAAAATTTATATGGATGCCATTGTGGCCACTACTGGGCATGGGGGATGGCCGATGTCTGTCTTTTTGGATCATGAGTTAAAGCCATTTTATGGAGGGACTTATTTTCCAAAGGAACAATTTTTAAGAACTTTGTCAGGCGTTTCCCAGGCCTGGAAAAAAGATCCAAAAAAAATCCAAGAGATGGGAAGTCAAATTGTAGACTATTTGAAGTCGGAGAAGATTTCTGCTGGTGAAAAAACGCCACCCACGGAAAAAAGTTTGGGTCTCGCATTTCGAGAAGCCCAAAGTTCTTTTGATACCGAGAATGGGGGATTTGGTCATGCTCCCAAATTTCCGCCGAGTGGTAAGCTTCAAGTACTCTTAAGAATTGCCCGACGATCCAAAGACAAAGCGATTTCCGAAAAAGCACTTCACATGGTCAATCACACGCTCGATCAAATGGCCCGTGGTGGAATATATGATCATCTGGGGGGAGGATTTCATCGATATTCCACAGATGAAAGATGGCTGGTCCCTCACTTTGAAAAGATGCTCTATGATCAGGCGAGTCTTGTTTTGATTTATCTCGAGGCCTTTCAACTGACCAAAAAAGAGATGTATCGAGAAATTGTGCAAGAAACATTGGATTATGTCTTGCGGGACATGGTGTCTTCCGAGGGGGGATTTTATTCGGCCGAGGATGCAGACAGTGAGGGAGTCGAAGGGAAGTTTTATGTGTGGACAGAAGCAGAGCTAAAAAAACATTTGGAGCCCAAAGAATTTGAGATGTTTAAGAAGACATATGGGGTCACAGAACATGGTAATTTTGAAGATGCGTTCAATATTTTAACTTTACAGAAAGATTATGATTGGGGTGTAAAATCGGATCCTGTGATGAAAAAATGCAGTCGTATTCTTTTTTCTCTAAGAGAAAAAAGAATACGACCACTGAAAGACGACAAAATTCTCACAGACTGGAATGGCTTAATGATTTATGCCATGGCCAAGGGATATCAAATCATCCGGGACGAAAAATATTTGAAGGCTGCTCAAAGAGCTGCTCAATTTGTTCAAGAAAATCTCACTCATGAAAAGAAATTATTAAAGCGATATCGAGAGGGAGATGCCAAACATCCTGCAACTTTAGATGACTATGCATATTTAATTCAGGGCTTGATGGGTCTTTACGAATCCGATTTTAATCCGGCTTGGATTCAATGGGCGAATGACCTTCAAAAACGCCAAGACGAATTATTCTGGGATGAAAAAGATGGAACGTATTTCTTTACAGAAAAGGGTGTGCCACACCTCATTCGCAGATCCAAAGAGGTTCATGATGAGGCAAGACCCAATAGCAATGCCATTTCAATTTTAAATTTATTACAATTATCTGCGTTCTTTTTAAATCCAGAATATCACAAGCGAGCAGAACAAATGCTGTCTTCGGTGACGGATTTGGTTCAGAAACATCCGGGGGCATATTCCACTCTATTTTTGGCCATGGATTATGATTTGGATCGATCGAAAGAAGTCGTTTTGATCGGGTCGAAAAATGATTCAGAGGTTAAAAAAATTCTTTCTTTTCTATATTCTGAATTTTTGCCCAATAAAGTAATGATACTGGTGCAGGAAAAAGATGCAGGAAACTTACCCCTGACAAAGAATAAAGTCATGATTCAAAATAAACCGACTGCATATATATGTGAGGACAATGCTTGTAAGCTCCCAGTTCATGATCTTCAAGATGTGAAAAAACAGTTGTTGGATATTCAATATATCGATTTATGATTATAACTCCTCTTATGATTACAACTCATCTTATGATTATTCCCCATCATTTGAATCCCGCCATTTTGCATATCGGCCCCATCGAAATCCGTTGGTATGGGCTCATGTATGTCATTGGATTTATGGCGACCTATTATCTCATGCGAAAGTTTTCGAGAGAAAAGACATTTAAACTATCGTATGAACAAATTGAATCGCTCATATTTTATTTATTTTTGGGACTTTTTTTTGGTGCCCGAATTTTTTATACAATCATTTATAACTTTCCATATTATTCAATCCATCCTTTAGAAATTTTTGCTTTTTGGAAAGGGGGACTATCATTTCATGGGGGACTTCTTGGAATTGTGATTTCCGGAATTTTATTTTCACGAAAAAATAAAATTCCATTTTGGCATTTGGGAGATACGTTTGTGACCTGTGCTCCGATTGGACTGGGGTTTGGAAGGCTTGGAAATTTTATCAATGGAGAGCTCTATGGTCGGCCAACGAATGGGAAATGGGGAATGATTTTTTCAGATGGAGGCCCCATGCCCCGCCATCCATCTCAATTGTATGAATCGTTTTTCGAAGGATTTATTTTATTTTGTCTTATGTGGGTTTTTAGAAAAAAAATAAAGATCAATGGCCAACTCTCAGCACTTTTTTTGATTTTTTATGGAATTTTTCGATTCGGTATCGAATTCTTTCGCGAACCCGACGCGCAATTGGGATTTGTGTTTCTCACATTTTCCATGGGGCAAATATTATGTGTGATCATGATTTTGGCGGGGGTTATTTTGTGGGTGAAAAAGACAAATTTTTGAGGCACCTATTCTTTATGACAGGAGTTCTTAATAGTGGCCTTCTCCCTCTTTTTTTCATCAGTATAAATATCTTGTTGTGACGCACGCGTCATTGAATCCACCAAGGTCTTGCACGTGTTGACCAAATTTTTCATGGCGTCAATACTATTGGATCCTGTCGCATAGACGCGCTCATCAAACCAAGCACTGTATTGGTTGTATATACAGAATCCCTCACATATCCATGTGGATGGGGCTGCAACTTCTTTAGAGGTGATCAAGTTTTTAATCTCTGTTACTTTTCCATCTAAGTTTGTGAGCTTTTCTTCAATGACTGTTAATCTCTCGCGAATCTCGCGATCACTGACGGATGGTGTTTGGGCATATCCCCATTGAGTCCCCAAAAGCATGAGTAAACTTACATAAAATAAATTCATATTTCCCCCTTTCAAATAAGTGACTGAGAATATAACGAATATTTTTTAAATTGCAATAGTCTGGAACAACGTGCTCCATTTATGTTAATATTTTATATCTTTAAAAAATGGAGGCAAAATATGAAGTCTTTACTATTATCAACTTTATTCATGGCGTTAAGTTTATCAGCATTTTCCTCACAAACAAATTCGCCCCCCAAAAAATATATAGACAAGGGGGCATGTCCATTTGAATGCTGTGTATATAGAGACTGGACAGTAGAAGCAGATACAAATCTTTTTAATGAGCCAGATGGGAAAGTTACTGTTGGAGAAATTAAAAAAGGAGCAAAAATTAAGGCGATTACAGGTGAAGTTCATACGGTGCCGCAAAGGCTCGAAGTTGTTTTTAATCATGGACAATACAAGACAGGCGATGTCCTTTATGTTCTGACCTATCTGGGAGAAGGACATAATAGAATATGGTTCAATGGAAAAATGAGTGAAGAAGACTTATGGTTTTTGCACAATGATGGCATTAAATATGATGGCTGTAAAAATCCTTCTAACAATTGTTGGGGAAGACTGATCGGGAATAAGGACTCTATTTGGTGGATTCAAATTCAAATGAAAGATGGAAAAAGGGGTTGGACAAAGGAATCTAACCATTTTGGTAACATGGATGCATGTGGGTGATAAAAAGCCCCGATAATCTTTTTAAATTTTTCTGCTCATACCAACAAAAACTGCACAAAAAATAACTATCGCCAGCGATAGTAGATTGCCTACTTTTATACCATCGCCGCGATGGTATAAAAATGTGCATTTTTCTGTCTAATTGTAATTAACACTTGCAAAAACTTTTTGGGCATGCTGCCTATCTTAAGAAAGCCATTATGGAAGGCGATCTAACTTTGTATCCATATATGAAGGCTTGGATTGAGAATGTTTACAGGAGGATTATTGAAAATGGTTACTACTCAGATTTACAAAAATTCATCAAATGGCTTTAAAATTGTTCAAAGAAAAAGTAAAAAAAAGAAAATCTCAATAAGTTTATTTTTATCCCCATGACTGCGGAAGAATTTAAAAAGGAAATATTAGAAGGAATTCCAGATCGGTTGCCAGACCCACAGCCCTATGATCCGGCGATTAATCACGCTCCCATTCGAAAACAGGTCTTAAATAATAACGAAAAGATTTTGGCCATTAAAAATGCGCTAAGATATTTTCCAAAAAAACACCATAAAGTGTTGGCCAAAGAATTTGCCGAGGAACTAAAACAATTTGGACGAATTTATATGCATCGATTTCGTCCGCATTATAAAATATTTGCGCGATCGATTGACGATTATCCACACAAATCCAAACAAGCAGCG
The DNA here is from genome assembly GCA_964507905.1 of uncultured bacterium. Taxonomy (GTDB): domain Bacteria; phylum Bdellovibrionota; class JACOXK01; order 2-02-FULL-40-11; family 2-02-FULL-40-11; genus CAZDSE01. The sequence continues at coordinate 15,774 of CAZDSE010000004.1, forward strand.
GCCATTATGCTCATGATCAGCAATAATCTTGATGAGGCCGTGGCGCAGCATCCACATGAACTCATCACCTATGGCGGGAATGGAGCGGTATTTCAAAATTGGGCGCAGTATCTTTTGACGATGAAATATTTGGCGACGATGGCCGATCAACAAACGCTGATTTTGTATTCGGGGCATCCGATGGGATTATTTCCTTCGAATCCGGAATCTCCTCGTGTGGTTGTGACCAATGGCATGATGGTTCCAAATTATTCCAAGCCCGATGATTGGGAAAAATACAACGCATTGGGTGTTACCCAATATGGACAAATGACAGCTGGCTCATTTATGTACATCGGTCCCCAGGGAATTGTCCATGGAACCATGATTACCATTCTAAACGCTGGTCGAATGATTCAAAAAAATGGATCAAATTTATCTGGAAAACTTTTTGTTTCATCTGGTTTGGGTGGCATGTCTGGGGCACAGGCCAAGGCTGCGGTTTTGGCAGGCGCGATTGGGGTGATTGCTGAAGTCAATCCAAAAGCCGTGGAAAAGAGATCTCATCAAGGATGGGTGAATGAGGTCTATAAGGATTTGGGTACTCTGATCCAACGGATTAAAAAAGCTCAAAGCAAGAAAGAAGCAGTGTCCTTGGCCTATCTCGGAAATGTGGTGGATCTGTGGGAACGATTGGTCAAAGAAAAAATGCGTGTGGATTTGGGATCGGATCAAACTTCGCTCCACAATCCATATGCAGGAGGATATTATCCTGCGGGATTTTCATTCGATGAATCCAATCAACTGATGGTGAAAAATCCAGAAAAGTTTAAAAAATGCGTCCACGACAGTTTAATCCGACAGGTGAAAGCCATAAATTTACTTACCAAAAAAGGGATGTACTTTTTTGATTATGGCAATGCATTTTTGTTAGAAGCGAGCCGCGCCAAAGCAGATATTTTAAAATCGGATGGTTCATTTAAGTATTCGTCATACGTTCAAGACATTATGGGGCCCAAATGTTTTGATTATGGGTTTGGCCCGTTTCGATGGGTATGTACATCATCTAAAGAAGAAGATTTAAGGATGACAGATCAATTGGCCGGATCTGTTTTGGAAGCGTTGTTAGAAGATGCACCATCGGAAATAAGGCAGCAACTGAATGACAATTTGCAATGGATTCGATCGGCCCAAGAAAATAAATTGGTTGTTGGCTCACAAGCGCGGATTCTATATTCGAATTGTGAGGGCAGAATGAAGATTGCATTATTGTTTAATAAAGCCATTCGAGATGGAAAAATTTCGGCACCGATTGTATTGGGTCGAGATCATCATGATGTGGGGGGCACGGACTCCCCATATCGAGAAACATCCAATATATATGATGGATCGCAGTTTACAGCAGATATGGCGGTTCAGAATTTTGTGGGAGATGCATTTCGAGGTGCCACGTGGGTGTCCTTGCATAATGGAGGTGGGGTGGGCTGGGGTGAGGTCATAAACGGTGGATTTGGAATGGTGCTGGATGGATCAGATGATTGTGATCACCGAATTAAGTCCATGTTTTTTTGGGATGTGAATAACGGCATCGCCCGCCGAGGCTGGGCCAGAAATCCCGCTGCATTGTGGGCTGCCAAAAAAGCCATGGCCATGGAACCCTTACTTCAATTGACTTTCCCTGAATTGGCCGATGATGCAGAGATCCGAAAATATATTCTAAATTAATTTCGATGTGAGCAATTTGCTCATGAAATCTTCCATTTTTTAACTCAAAAAACTTGCAACCAAATTGTTTTGGATATTAATGCACCTTCATACAAGGAGGTAAATGATGCGTTATATATTTTTAACAATTCTATGTGTGATGGGTCTCGGGGCATCTCTCTCTGCAGCCCCGCGGTGGGAAACAAGAAGCTGGAGAAGTCCAGGAACTAACTATGAGGGATATTATGGCTTTTTCTCTGATCGAAATGCGGAGCAAAAATGCCGTCATGATGAGTCTTTGGTGTCTGATGTGTTGAGCCAATCGGCTCGGGATGCCAATGTGCGGTGTAAAGTCACGAATATTCAGAAAGGGAGCATGACCATCGAAAAAGTGTGGGTTTTAGATGGAACCTTTCGAGTTTGGGTGGAGTAGTCAATGATTAAAAGATTACGGGTACTTTTAGTCCTAGGATTTGTGGCGGGGATCTCAATCGGATATGTCGATGCGGTCGCTGCGATAGAGCCTTCAGTTTCCGGTGTGGATCAAATTAAACGTGATATTCGATCTGCGAATGGCCGATATCAGGGGCTGTCCAGTTGGAAGATTTATTATACAGGTGAGCTGTGTGATGGAGAATTTGTCAATCTTCAAATGACCCCTGTGGAAGCATTTACGACAGTTCCAGGAAATACTCCTAGGGAGTTTCTGGTGTCCCTTAGAAATCCACATGAACTTTTAACTGAATTGGGAAACATAAAGGAGCTTGGAGTATTGGTCCACATTGCAGACAATATTTTGGGTAAAGGATTCGCACAGTCTGTGATTTATGTGACGTTTCAGGCCACCGGAACGGGGCAGCTTATTCCACTTCAAAAAATATTTCATGAAGATCGAAGAAAAATGGATTTGACCACATTCCCGGTTGGGCGGGCTGAATTCTTGGGCTTCGATCGTGAAAAAGCCTATTTTAGGCTGCTTTCAGGTGTTCCGGAAGAAGTCGCTGTGACGTTAAAGCTCAATGATGGAGGAACATGGTATACGTATTCCACCACTTTGGCTTCCAGTCCTGCAGTGCCACCGCTTTCACCCTTCATCCCGGATGTTCCAGCCCCAATCGATTCTCCTCGGAAATTAACCACGCTCAAAATTTATAAGTTTGATCAGTTGGTGCCAAGAACTTACTCACTGGTGGATACGGGTACAGGAAATGGAAGAAGTCATGAAGCCTCATATCAAAATGCAAAACAAAATGCGGAACTTTCTTTGGCAGCGCAATGTAAGACTCAACTGGATGGAGATTTGCGTTTTTTGTATTGGGCATTTTCAACGCCTTTGGATGGAGTCGATATTCGAACACTGAGCTATGAAGACGCCAGATCATTAGAGCCACATATTTTTAGTCCGCATTATCCGACGGATAATATCCAATTTGTGCATGGTCCATGTGAAAATACGACATACACGGGGTATCATTGGACGACAACGGTGCGAAGTATGGCGCAATGTTCCTATTTTGTTCCGGATTGGAAGGAGGAGACCCGATTTGTAACCACCGATCGATATGATTTTGAGGAACTGAAAGGCCTATGCAGTCATTGGTCAGTTCGGTGCATTGATCAAAATACCAAACGAGATTGGATTCCGAGGGAAATGTGGTGAATGCAAAGATGAGATTTCATTTGAGTATGTGGGCGGTGGTTGTGGCGGTCTATGGATTGTCTCTTGGAATGGTCTCCTGCAGAACTCAAACAAAAAAAATTGAGCATGCATCGAATGAAATTACCTATCGAAATCAACTTTATTTCTTAAATACGGATCGGGCTTATTTTGGATTAAGCTCTATCAGTGATAAAGTACATTTTGTTTCTGGCGGATTTAGTAAAGATCACGGCTATTTAAATTCTACTGAATTTATCAAGCTAACTTTAAATACTGCAGTTTCTCCAGCTGTTTTGGAAGCCCCTTTGGTTGCAAAAGGTCCCAATATGTCCGTCAAACGAGCTCATCACACGTCTATTGCAGTTCCACAAGTTGGAAAAATCGTGATCATGGGGGGAGTAAACGAAAATTTGGGTCTTAAAAATGTATTAAATGATGTTGAAATATATCATGTTGCCACTGATACGCTTTCAATGGCCACTCCCTTAATGGCTGCGAGAGTATTTCATACGGTGAATGTTCTTCCCAATTCGAAGATTTTGGTTCTTGGAGGTGAAGATGGCCAAGGGAATTTGGTTCCATCGACACTGGCCGCGGAATTATACGATGTTTCGTATGAGACAACATCTGTTATCACCACGACGCCTCGAACGAAGCACGTTGCAACGACAATGAGTGATGGGAGAATTCTTATTTCGGGAGGCATGGGTATGGATGGTAAAGCCCTGGACTCCATAGAAATTTATGATCCCCAAAGTAATACATTTAGCTCCGTGTCTGCTCATCTTTCAATGCCGCGGTTTTCACATTCAGCAGTTGCCGTAAAAAAAGTAGGAGAAAATGAGGTCGTCATTTTTGTTGGAGGAATTTCAGAAGAGCTGAGCGGTAAGCGGCAAGTTTTAGAGAACATTGAAATTTATGATGTCACGCAAAATAAATTTTTTACATCCTCCCAAAAGCTGGATGATCCTGTTTGGGGTGCCGAGCTATCGGTCATTCAAAGAAGTAATGATATTGAAATTGTGGTCACCAATGGATTTCAAACACTGCCCGATTCTTCCGATTTTTATTCAAATCAAAACTTGGTGGCCAGCAATGAAAATGATTTGATCATTTATCATGGAGTAATCAACAATACGCCCATTTTGAGTCGGATCGCATTGCCGGATTCTTTACTCACCTATGCGGTAGACGGATTTAAGCCCAAGCGATTTAATGGGAGGGCGGGACATAAAACGCTCACAGTGATCAACCGATATGTACTGGCCTTGGGCGGAATTTCAACAGAGTGCAGTGCAAATCAAAAGCGATATTATTGTGGAGGATTGGATCAAGCCAATACCATGAGCTTTATTGATGTATTGGATACCCCCACCATTACACAGCTCATGACCCCCTATGACACATTAACGAAACTCGGATTGGCCGCTGCGTATTTACAAGAATATGGAAGCTATTGTTTGATAGACAATAAAGTATATCTGAATTCAAAAATCAAAGATCCGAGCAAAGTTATTTTAGAATATGACGCCGATCAGGTCGCGTTTGGTTTGGTGAACAATGCTCGTCATTATTATCTTGAGGGCGGAAATTTTGAATTTGTGGGTGGGTATCATAACAGGGAACATGTCTTATTTTTGGGAATTGACCATTTGCATGTGGGACATGACACAAGCGGTATTAGAAAAAATACGGGAATTCGAATGGCTTCAGATAGCAATATTTATACCTACCCATCTTTGGGTGTTGAGTTTACAAAAAGAATTCTGGTTGGTTCACTTCCGACTTTAGTCGGACGGCAATACTCCCATAATGCAACGGGGCCATATGGTCACGATCTGGGGCCTGTTTATCAAAATGTTCTATTGGCATTGGTGGATACCCCCACGGATCACTGTGCCACATTTCAAGATCCATAAAGGAGAATTTCATGGTGATCAAAAAAACTCTATATGTTTTCATGATTTTAGGTCTCTTTTCACATGTTTCATTTGCCTCGGTAGGTGCCACCCGCATCAATGCTTTTATCGGAAAAGTGACTCCATTATTTTTAGACTTTCTATATGAAGAAGATCAAAAACTGGCAGAGACGAAGATGGAAAAATTAATGCCCTTTTTCAACTGGGATTCAATTTTTACAAGAAATGGCATTGTTTTAGATCACACGAACCGTTCTTTTCTATCAAGAGCATGTCTATTGGATATGAAGCATAATTTTTTGCTCAATAAAACTGAAATCGAAGAGACAATGGCTCTCGGGACTTTAAAAGGGTTGGTTACAGAAGGGCGTATAGAAAAGTTCATGTCTCTCATCAGCGTTCTAGACCCAAAATATTCCGTTATAGAGGATGATCAACAGGTGATTCTTAAATGGCGCGGTTTAACTCTTTATTTTGAGTCAATTGGGAATCAGGAGCTCAAAATAGTGTCATGGATTTTTGAAGTCCCCTGAGCAATATCATTGTCCAAAAAAGACAAACTGCTCATTTTGACATTGACAATTGCTTAAACTGTGATAAACACGCTGCTCAATTTATGAATCGAGTGAGTGTATATGATTATTCAGATTACCGGTCATTTCTAAACAGTGTTTTACAAGATAGAAAGTCGGTAAAGTCAGATTTTTCTGTCGGCATGTGGGCGAAACGCATGGGACTAGAATCGACGACCTCTTTAAATATGATTTTGAGAGGGCAGAGAAATCCGGGACGAAAGATACTCAGGAGAATGGAATCTTATTTTAACTTTACACCCAAAGAGGCTTTGTACTTTGATCATTTGGTCGATCTGGCCAAGACCCATAGTGATGGGAGTGAAAAATTGTATCTGATGGAACAACTCAAAAAACTTCATCCCAAGGGAGAGTTTCATTTGCTCAATGAAGAT
>CAZDSE010000005.1:0-2481 GCA_964507905.1 uncultured bacterium
GAATGAGTTTTAAAACTTGAACCATTTGAATGGTTGAACAATTGGGATTTGCGATGATATTTTTTTTCTTAAATTGAATTAAATCTTCAAAGTTCACTTCAGGGACAATTAAAGGAACTTCGGGGTCCATTCTCCAGAAACTCGAATTATCGATGCAAACAGCGCCTTTTTCAGTAATTTTGGGGATAAAATTTTGGCTGATCTCACTTCCTGCACTGAGCAACACCAAATCCACTTCATTAAAATCATCCAAACAGTCCTCTGTCAGAGCTTCCACACGATATTTTTTGTCGTTTAAACTTAAGAATTCTCCTTCGGATTCTGATGAAGCATATAAAAAAAGCTGAGAAACTGGAAATTTTATTTCTTCTAAAATAGAAATCATTTCTCGACCGACGGCTCCAGTGGCCCCGATAATGGCAACATTTTTTTGTGAGCTCATGATGGCGTTTCCTCTTTTCCCAATAATCTTAAATGTCCAGAGTCCAAAGATTTGGTTGATTTTACTGATTTTCTATTGCCCTCGAGTAAATGGAAAATGGGTCCAGACAGAACATACCCCATCATGACGACAAACATCATGACGCCGGGATTATAGGCGACGACGATCAAAATAAAAATGGCCAACACCAAAAGTCCAAAAGAACGCCGATCTCTTAAATCAAAATCCTTAAAGCTGCGATAGCGCACACTGCTCACCATGAGGCCGCCCAATATACAGGGAAGACTTAGGATAAAATAATGATGTTCCTCTTCAAGCATGAGTTCAGTAAAAATAAAAAGAGTGGTGGCAACGGTATATGCCGCCATGGGAATGGGAAGCCCTTGGAAGAATGATTTTTCAGTGACTGAATTTTTGATGTTGAATCGGGCCAGTCTTAAAGCGCCACAGGCCAAAAATACAAAACACACAAGCCACCCAATCCGACCAAATGATTCCAGTGCCCACAAATAGAGAAGCATGGCCGGGGCAATCCCAAAAGAAACGAGATCTGAGAGAGAATCATACTCCATCCCAAATTGAGATGGGCGTTTCACGAGCCTGGCGATTCGACCATCCAAGGTATCAAAAATCCCTGCGGTAAAAATGGCAATGGCGGCTGGAATATAGAGATCTTGAAGGCTCGCAATGATGGAATAAAATCCGCAGAAAAGATTTCCCGTTGTAAAGAGGTTGGGTAAAAAATATACGACATTTTCTTTTTTGGGCAGTCGTCTGGGTTTCATATAAATCTTCCCAAAATGGATAGCCCGGCTTTTACAGAATCGCCCTCTTTGACTTGAATCTCAACATTGGAGGGCAAATAGATATCCACTCTGGATCCAAATTGAATGATTCCCAGTCTCTGCCCTTTTTGAACCAGATCTCCGGGGTGGACATAGCTTACAATGCGTCGACATAACCATCCGGCAATTTGAATGACTACAATTTCTCTTTTTTGTTTGTCTTCAAGTAAGAACGCATGCTGCTCATTTAATTCTGATGCTTTATCTACTTTGGCAAAGTGAAACTTACCCGGGTTATAGTGGGTGCTTTTCACCTGGGCCTCAAACGGCGATCGATTGACATGGCAATTTAAGGGAGACATAAAGATAGAGATTCTGGTCATGGTTTTTTTTAAGAAACGCTTTTCATTTGTTTCAATGATCTGGCAAATTTGGCCATCCGCGGGTGAAATGAGAGTCGCAAGATCCTGCGGTGTGTGTCTTTCTGGATTTCGAAAAAAGATCAGAAAAAAGGCTGTTAACGCTGCTGAAAAAATAGGCAATATATGAAGTCCAAAGAACCCATATAATAGAAGGGTGACCAAGAGACCCACCGTAATCCATACGAGACCCTCTTTGGCAATGATAAATCCTTGATTTTGCATAAGAAAGTAGCGAATATAGCATGAGGGTATCATGAAGTCAATTTGCTCAAAATAAGGGGGGATATATGCCTTTTGGTTTTTTGGCTGCTACGGCAGTGGTAGGTGCGAGATACAATGCCTGGGATTTAATGATGCATGCGGGACCGATGGTCAAAGTGGTCATGCTCATTTTAATGATGGCCTCGGTAGTGTGTTGGACGATTATTATCGCCAGATATCATGTGTATAAAGAGGCAAAAAAAAATACGGAAATTTTTTTGGATCATTTTTATGAGGGGGCCAGTTGGGAAGATTTGTTTAAAAAAATGAATTTGTATAAAAATGCTCCCATCGCACATGTGTTCCAGGCCGGGTATACAGAACTTCAAAAGGGAAAAAAAGAAGGCGAGGCGTTGGATCAACCTCATTTGGACAATATCAGTCGATCCCTCAGGCGTGCCATCACCACAGAGTCCACACGGCTTGAAAAAACCATTTACTTTTTGGCGACGACGGGAGCGACCGCACCATTTATTGGTTTATTTGGAACGGTGTGGGGGATCATGAACTCATTTCAAGGGATCGGGGCGACTGGGGTCGCAAATCTTGCGGTTGTTGCACCCGGGATTTC
>CAZDSE010000005.1:2491-21184 GCA_964507905.1 uncultured bacterium
GATTTCAGAAGCGCTGATTGCAACTGCCATCGGGCTTGCGGCTGCGATTCCAGCGGTCGTGGCCTATAATTTTTTTCAGAGTCGACTTCGAATTTTTATTTCTGAAATGGAAAATTTTTCTTCAGACTTTACGAATATTATTAAGAGGACACTCTAATGGCCTTCTCATCAGATTCGAATGACAGACGGTCGATGATGTGTGACATCAATGTGACCCCATTGGTCGATGTGATGCTCGTCCTTCTCATTATCTTTATGATTACAACCCCTCTTTTGGAACAGGGGATTCCCATTGATCTTCCTCAGACGAAGACCACAGCGATTGATCCATCAGAAAAGCAGATGGTATTGGTGCTCACCAAAAATAAAGATATTTTTTGGGATAAAGAAAAAGTGTCATTTAAAGCATTGGAAAAAACGCTGGCAGATGCACTCAAAAAAACAAAAAGACGGGAAGTGTTTATTCGTGCAGATAAATCGGTCGAGTATGGGTTTGTTGCAGAAGTGATGGCGCTCATTAAAAGCTCAGGAGTGACACGGATTGGGTTAGTGACTGAGCCATTGCCAAAATAATTTTTAAATATCATTCATGAAGGCAACTGCACAATTGGATCAATTTTCCGAGCCACATTTAAGAAAGGCTTTATTTTATTCCATTGGCCTGCATGTCTTTATCATTTTATTTACGATTTTTGCCCCATGGCTTCCTATTTTAAAAGGAAAGAAAGGAATGATCGAATATTCCACCACGATTCGTGTGGATATTGTGGATCTTCCAGACAAAGTGATCCATGAGCTTAATAAAAATATTGTTTCAACTGAAGATGCCATTAAATCCATAAAAAAAGATCTCGATCAGGCTTACGAAGATCCCGACGCGCTTAAATTTAGAACCAAGCGTGATCGAGAAAAAATTAAAAAACAACAAGTGTCGTCAATTGAAAAACTAAAAGTATTAAAAGCACTGGAAGAGAAATTAAAAAAAGAAAAAAAGACAGATTTAAAACGGGGAAATGTCGTGACTTCGGGTGTCGAAACTCCGTCTCAGGTCAGTGGGGGCGAGCAACTGGATCCGTATCGAAGTATGATTCAAGAAAAAGTGAAATTACGATGGGCGTTGCCTTCGTATTTGAGGCGTGAAGCGTCTTTATCTGGAGAGTTGATTATATTTTTGGATTCAGACGGAAATCTGGTTCGAAAACAAATCGTTTCCAGTGGTAATCCGGAGTTTGATGAATTTATGAATCGGTCTTTGGAAGAATCTCTTCCATTTCCACCGGTGCCATCCACGATTCAGAAAGATTTAAGATATGATGGAGTATCTATAATGTTTTATGCACGGGAGCTTTTATGAAAAAATGGGCAATGATTTTAAGTGTCTTGGTTTTGGGTGTTTTTTTAAAAACGGTTTTTGCAACACGCGTCTATATTGTGATCGACAATGCGAAGCTTAGAAAATCGATTATTTCAATTCCAGCTTTTCTAAATTCAGACGACCCGGAGCTATCCAAAAAAATAAGAGAAGTGATGATCGATGATCTGACCTTTTCAAATATTTTTGACTTTGTCGAACCCAAGCAAAATTTGCTAACTGGGATTGAGCCTGAGTCTGTCAATTTTAAAGAATGGGCAAGCTTGGGAGTCGAATTTTTATCCACGGGTACTCTAAAAACAAAGGACAATGATTTGATATTGGATTTTAGGCTATATGATATCAAAAGCGCAAAACTTGTGACTGGGAAACAGTATATTTCAAAACGTGAAAACCTAAGAACACTTGCGCATCAATGTTCCAATGACATTGTTTTTGAATTGACCGGTGAAAAAGGGATTTTTTTAACAAAGATTTTATTTATTTCTGACAAGACCAAACACAAAGAACTCTATGTCATGGACTATGATGGAAAGAATATACAACAATTGACCTTTCACAAATCCATCGTGCTTTCCCCCGCTTGGGCTCCGGATGGAAAAACGATTTACTATTCGCGATTTACGACACATGACAATCACATCAAAAACATAGATCTTTTTGCATTGGATATTTATTCGGGCGAAGAACGCGTGATTTCAGATAAACTGGGCGGAAATAGTGGCGTGAGTGCATCTCCAACAGGAGAAGAAATCATATTTACGATGAACGTGGATGGAAATCCGGAGCTGTATTTAACAAACAAAGTTGGAGAAAATTCAAGACGACTGACCCAACATGAAGCTTTGGATGTGGAGCCATTCTTTTCACCCGATGGGAAAAAAATTGTTTTTTCTTCGGGTCGGGCACCGTTGGCCCATCTCTATGTGATGAAAATGGATAGCAAAGAAATTTCTAGACTCACATTCGCAGGACAGTTTAATTCTTCTCCAGCATGGTCTCCCAGAGGAAATAAAATTGTGTTTGCTGCGCAGCTTCAAAGCCAGTTTGATCTTTTTATGCTGAATCCCGATGGGACGGGACTCGAGCGGTTGACCAAAGCGGCGCAGCCCAGGGAACATAATGAGTATCCAAGTTGGTCCCCGGATGGCAGGCATCTCATTTTTAGTTCAACACGAAAAGGTAAGTCGGGGCTTTATCTCATCCGAGAAGATGGTGGAGGAGAGCAGTCTCTTTTAACTTATTATGGCAATTCTAGCATTCCAAAGTGGTCCCCATATCTTGAGTGAGGCTCAGGAGAATGATCTTCGTGAATACTCGTTTTTAAATCCGCTTTCAGAGCGGAACTCATTGATTTCATTTAAGGATTTAGTTATCAACACAGCTGTGGATAACTCAATAAAAAATTGTGGATAATGTTAAAAAAATATTGATTTTAAGCCATTCTGGCTTGTTGAATAAAAAATAGACAATTTTATAAATGAGATTCTTTTTTGCGAATTATTTTTTCAAATTCTTTAAAAATATTTGGATCAGATATTTTTGCACTTAGATTTTTTAAAATAATGATGTCTTGTTTTTCTTTTTGCTGCAAAGAAACGATCATTTTATTAAATTCATCTTTCACATCTTGAAATTCATCCCCTTTGCGAAGGCTCATGATATTTCCATATGATCCCTCACTTACCTTTTGAAGATGGCGTTTGAGTACCCAAATCGGTCCCACCATTTTGTGGGTGATGAGAATTCCCAATACGGTTAAAAAAATGACAAGAAGTGCCAGGATCATGAGCAGATATCGGGTTAGAAAAGATTTCCAATGAATAATCAGCGCTTGAATTTCAGGCTGATCTGCAATTCCTGCTTTGAGAAGTACAGAATAGCTTTCCTTCAGTGAGAAATATACCAAGCCACCAATCAAAACAGAAGTGACAATGGCGATGACACTTAACAGAAATGCATATTTGAGCTGAAAATCACGATCGATCAGGTAACGGGTTCGCATTTAATTGGGAATATTATCGATTTCGTAGCCGGCAGCGAGTCCACCGATTCGCGAGAGATTTTGATACAAAAGACCCAAGCTTCGATCCGATTGCTTTTGGACTTTAAAGGTGGTTCCACCGTTTAAGGCCAGAGGTTGAAAAAGAGTGTTTCTCGTAGAAACGATATTATTCGATACTTTTTCGCTGTATGTCTTAATATAGCCGCCCAAAATTTCTCCGCCGATCAAATAAATCACAGTTTCGCCTTCAAATTTTTTAAATAATGGACGCGTTGGAACGGATTCTTCGATTAAAACGTCGTTCATAACGCTCTGAGATTTCACGCCAGATTTTTTTGATTTCTTTTTATAATAAAGCTCAGATAGTTCCTTGGTGGATTTGACTTCGATGATGCCCATTCCATAAGAACCGGTGTTGTTTGTAATCATCACTGAAGGAGCATGGGTCACCTGATATTGGCCGTATTTTTGACCCAACGATTGTAACATTCCATCTGCGACGGCTGCTACCTTTTCAATTCCGTGACGCTCTTCTACGTTGACTTTCGATTCTACATGGAAATGTGTTGAAAAAAACCAGGGATCGATGCCAATCATTTGGGCAAAATCTTGTGTGAGTTCATTCGCGGCATTGAGATAGTCACTCTTCTTATGTGACCGCGTGAGCATTTTGTAAGGTGGGCTCATGGGTTGAGAGACTCGAGACAATTTTTCTGCGAGTTGAGCTGTAAACGGATCCATGGCCAAAAGGAAATCTGGATTGAAATCAGAAAGCTTAAGAGTCGAATTCTCCATAATAACTGGGCTGATTGTGATCGATTTTTGAGAAGGTGTTTTGACCTTAACCGGATTATTGAGCGTTTCAAGTGTCCCCAATTCAACTTTGAATGAACTCTTTTTAAGAATTTGGACCAAAGTGAACAGATGTTCATAATAAAATGGGTTTGTATTCTGCGCTGAAGCCAAAATTAAAATTCTTTTTATGGCTTTTTCTTGCTGGAGTTGCTTAAAAAACTTTTTAATGAGGCCAGGTGCTTTATTGAGATCGGATTTACTTAAGTGATTTAGGCCGATTGGAAAAACATTGGTATGGGCAAGGGATAATTTAAATCCGCTGTCCTTAATAACGACTGCAGTTAAAAATGGGGTTGGGATTCTTTTTTGATGTTTTTCAAACCAGGTAGATATGTTGTAACTATTCTTTTTTATTGAGGAAACTACTGATTCATACGTCATCTATTGACCCTTTCGTTCGTTTTCGTTAAGTTGCCTTAAAATGATGCAAAGATATATCAGAGAAACTGAGGAAACTCAAGGCCTGGGCGGATAATAATATTTCTTCCCGATCAACCTTTCAGGCAAATGATGATGCGTGACTTTGCTGTCTTTTTGATCATGGGCATATTGATAGCCTTTTCCATATCCGATATTTTTCATGAATTGGGTTGGGGCATTCCTTAAATGAAGGGGGACATCCAAATTTCCATGAGACTCAATATCTTCTAATGCCGAAAGGAGTGCCATGTAGCTCGCATTGCTTTTTTTCGCGGAGGCCAAATATGTAACGGCTTGTGCGAGATTGATTCTGGCTTCCGGAAGTCCCACAAAATCGACGGCTTGCATGGTGGCCACCGCCAAGGGGAGAGCCTGCGGATCTGCATTGCCAATATCTTCCGAAGCAAAAATCACCATTCGGCGGGCAATAAATAGAGGATCTTCTCCAGATTCCAACATGCGACTCATCCAATAAATGGCCGCATCTGGATCCGATCCACGCATGCTTTTTATAAATGCAGAAATGAGATTATAATGTTCTTCCCCCGTTTTGTCGGTGTAGAGATTTTTTTTCTGGAGGGCTTCTTCAAGTATAGTCTCAGTGAGGTCTGAAATTTTTTGAATTTGCATCAGATGATGAGCGACTTCCAAGGTGTTCAAAGCGCTTCTTGCATCTCCATTTGCAGCCTGTGACATAAACTCCAGGGCGGGTGGTGTGATTTTGATATGAAGAAGACTTAATCCCCTTTGAATAATAAATTTTATGTCTTCTGGCGTGAGGCGTTGTAACACCAATACTTTGACTCTGGATAAAAGCGGAGATATCACTTCAAACGATGGATTTTCTGTCGTGGCACCAATAAAAATGACAGTGCCCTTTTCGACAAATGGCAACAGATAATCTTGCTGGGCCTTATTAAATCGATGGATTTCATCAATAAAAAGGATGGTTTTTTTATTATAGAGTTTCAGCCGATTTTCAGCTTCCGTCATAATGTCTTTTAAATCTTTAACATTGGCCGTGACAGCGGATGTCGGAACAAATTCACTTCCCGTGGACTCAGCCAACAGATTGGCCAGTGTTGTTTTCCCCACACCGGGTGGACCCCACAGGATCAAAGAAAATAAAGATTTGGATTCAATCAAATGTCTCAATATTTTTTTTGAACCCATTAGATGACTTTGGCCAATAAACTCGTCAATAGATTTCGGACGCAGGCGTTCGGCCAGGGGGACTTTGAGTGATCGTGATTGGCTAAATAAATCCATTCTAAAGGCCTATCACAGAGAGACTTTTCTTGTAAATAGAGGAGTGCCATGCTATTTTTTCTGTCCGATGCCAAAGCTTAAAAAAGTTGGATTGTTTGCCAAGAAAGGAAACGAACGGGCAGAAAAATTGGCCCAATCGCTTTTACCTCTTTTTAAAAAGAAGGGGGTCCAGGCGTTTTATTCCAATACAGAACTTTCAACCCAAGATTTGGATTTGCTCTTTACTTTTGGGGGAGATGGAACTTTTTTAAAGTCAGCGAGATTTCTTCATGGTTCGAAAGTCCCTATTTTGGGAGTCAATCTTGGGCAATTTGGATTTTTATCTCAACTTTTGCCGGAAAATATAGAGAAGAAGCTGGATTCTATAATTGAAGGAAAGTTTAAAGTTGAGGAAAGATTAAAGTTAAGATCTGAAGTCATTAGAAAGAATAAAATCCAGGCTACTTTTCATTCATTAAATGACATCGTTCTTCACACAACCGGGGTGGCCAGAATTTCAAAATATTCCGTGACCATTAACTCTGATTATTTGACCACATTAAAGGCAGATGGGGTGTTGGTGGCGACCCCAACTGGATCTACCGCCTATGCGTATGCAGCAGGCGGTCCAATTGTCGAGCCCCATAACCCACTCATGTTATTTGCGCCCATTTGTCCCCAACAACTCTTTAATCGACCGATTGTTTTAGGAAAGGATACTCAACTTGAGATTGAGCTTGTCGCCAAAAACAGTGGGGTGCTTTTGACTTCCGATGGCCAAGAGCAACATGAGCTGGAAGTGGGGGACAAAATCAAAGTTCAAAAGTCAGATCAGGTGGCTTATTTTGCCTGGTTACCAGAAACCCATTACTTTGAAGTACTTAGAAAGAAAATATTGCTTCATTTATAACTGTTGACTTCATTTTTTAAGACACTCTATAATGAAGGGAATAAGTGGCATTACAATACGTTGCACTATATGAAACTTAAAGCAATTGGTCTTACAGACGTTGGACGCAAGCGGGCAAACAATCAAGACTGTCTTGTTGTAAACGATCGGGCAAAACTGTTTGTGGTGGCCGATGGAATGGGCGGCCATGTGGCCGGTGAAGTGGCTTCCCAAATTGCAACCGATACCTTAAATAAAATTTTTTCATCTGTAATGTCGAGATCATTTGATCCCACTGTTTTTTTTATTCAGGCCGTTCAAGAAGCCAATCACAATATTTATGACAAGGCCATGCAGAATCCATCATATAAGGGCATGGGAACGACTCTGACTGCGCTCTATTTTTCTTTGGACACGGTCTACATCGCCCATGTGGGAGACAGCCGGGCCTATTTTATTCGGGAGGGAATGGTGTGGCAATTGTCTCAAGATCACTCGCTCATTACGGAGCAATTGGTGAGTGGGATGGCATCTCCACTCCGAAATGTGATTACCCGATCGGTCGGATACGATCGCAATGTGGAAGTGGATCTTTATACCAAAAAAATTGCGCCGGGTGATTTTTATTTGTTATGTACAGATGGTTTGTATGGGCATGTTAAAAATAAAGAAATGGCAATGTTGGTGAGTTCTTCTTCTATTGAACAAAGCACGAAAAAAATGATTGAACTGGCCAATAATCGAGGGGGAGATGACAATATTAGTGCGGTTGTGGTGCAAGTAGAGAGCCTGTAATTGACCGGAGGAAAAAAAATATGATACGAAAGACATTCCATATGATTCAAAAAATAAAACTTTCGCAGTGGATATGTTTTTGTCTGGTCGTTATTCTATCCACATTGGGATATCGCTATTATCTTTTAAATCGAGATTTCAGTGAATTTAAATCCGTCCATGGAAAAAGTGTTGAAATGGTTCAAAAAATGGAAACCATGGAAAAATCCTTGGAGGATATTGACCAAACATTAACACAAATAAACAAATTTTCTTCTAAGCTTAAAGTCATTGCACGGATTAAAAAACGAGTGGAAGGGAAACAAATGGCTCAGAAGAAGCCTAAAAAACTGCCTCCTCAATCCTCCAATGAGTTTGATTTGAATAAACTTGAAAATCGGATCAAAAACATAAGATCCGATGCGAAGACAGAAGAACTGTATTTGGCAAATTTAGACGAATTTTTCTCTGAGAATGAAACGCTCTTGGCGTCTGTGCCCGCCAATAAACCTGCAGGCGGTCGAGTCACATCCCGTTTTGGATTTAGAAAGAATCCCATCGGGAGATGGCAAATGCATGATGGGATTGATATTGCTGCAAACTATGGTGCCAAGATTGCATCCACAGCGGATGGATTGGTGGTATTTGCAGGATATACCCCAGGCTACGGAAGGCATGTGGTTATAGACCATGGATTTGGTATTAAAACAGTCTATGCCCATGCGTCCGAACTATTGGTAAAAGCAGGGCAATATATCAAGCGAGGTGCCAAAGTGGCTAAAGTCGGCGCCAGTGGCAATACCCGTGGCATTCATCTCCACTATGAAGTTCGCTTGGACAACGTGCCCTTGGATCCAGCCGATTTCATGTTCAATTGACAAAACTCCACCAGATCAAAAATAGTTTTAAAGCACATGTCGGCTTGAGAAGCAGCTTTGGGTGAAAGATGGGAAGATTTTCCCGTCTTAACCAGAGTACTTCTTAAGCCGCATGCTTTGGCACCCAAGACATCAGACTCCAAATCATCACCCAACATTAGAACTTCATGGAGTTTAAGTCCCATCGATTCGACAGCGGAAGAATAAAAAATAGAATTTGGTTTTCCAAAGACCATTGCGCATTTTTTTCCACTGCTGTATTCGAGCCCGGCCACAAAGGCGCCGGCATCGATTTTAAGTCCGTCTTTTCCTTTCCAAAATTTATTGGTTTCTAAGGCCAATAGGGTTGCTCCATCCATTAGATGTTGGAGCGCATTATTGAGCTTTATGATATTCCATTCGTCGCCCATGTCGCCCACCAATACGGCATTTGGATTTTTATCGTTGAGTTTTAAATCTTTGAAATCTTCCTTCAGTTTTGAGTGGGTCAATAGATAAATGCCGTTTTCATATTTTTGGCTTTTTAGCCAAAAATATGCACTGGTGGCAGGTGTAAATATCCATTCTACAGGAATGTCGCATGCAATCTCCTTTAAAATGTTATGTAAAAAAGCTCTCGGGCGTTGAGTGGCATTGGTGACGATTCGAAACTGAATTTTATTATGTTCCAATAACCATTCAACCGTTTCTCTACCCCCTGGAAGCCATTGATTGACATTGATGAGAGTTCCTTCCAGGTCTAAAAGAACACCCTTAATATTATTTTTTTCTTTTTCCAAAAATTCCTTCTCCGATTCGAATCATGGTGGCTCCTTCT
Organism: uncultured bacterium; assembly: GCA_964507905.1. Lineage (GTDB taxonomy): Bacteria > Bdellovibrionota > JACOXK01 > 2-02-FULL-40-11 > 2-02-FULL-40-11 > CAZDSE01. The sequence continues at coordinate 11,750 of CAZDSE010000005.1, forward strand.
TCGAGGGCCACTTTATAATCATGTGTCATCCCCATGGAAAGTTCTTGTAAGTGCAGGCTTTGAAATTGAGTCTGCATTTCTTGTTGGAGCTGCTTCATCTTTTTAAAATATGGCCGAACCAGATTAAGATCTTCGTTATATGGAGGAATGCACATAAAGCCTCGTATCTCTACGTTGGCCAATGGCAATAAAGACTTGAGAAATGAAGAAAGCTCACTGGCAATCATCCCTGATTTTGTTTTTTCTTCTCCTATATTAATTTCTAAGAGAATCGGCATTTTTTTGTTTATCTTTTTAGCTTCCGAATTAATTTTTTCTAAAAGTTTTAAACTGTCCACCGTCTGAATCATGGCCACATTATCAATAATCATTTTTACTTTATTGGTTTGGAGGTGACCAATGAAATGCCAATCTGCTTTTCCACCGATGACGGCCCACTTGGCCAAGAATTCTTGAACATAATTTTCTCCAAATACACTTAATCCACCATTCATGGCTTCTTTAATGTTTTCAGACGATTGATCTTTGGTGGCTGCAATCATTTTTATATCTTTTCGAGTGTCAGTTAAGATTTTTTGAATCTTTCTTATGTTTTCAATGATTTCTGACATGCAAAAAATGTATCACATGGATAATTTGTTTGACAATGAATACCCGTTTTCTTATACCCAGACGAAGTGGCCCGGTAGCTCAGCCGGTAGAGCAGCGCCCTGAAAAGGCGTGTGTCGGGAGTTCGATTCTCCCCTGGGCCATTTTTTCATTTGGGCAGCGTAGAAATACAGCTTGACATTGACTATAATTGTTATACAATTGACTATAATAAGTAGTCAATATGTCTTCATTATTAGAAACCCTATTTTCATCTAAAACCCGTGCCAACTTACTGGTATTGCTGCTCACGTCACCCCACAGGGCATTCTATCAAAGAGAGCTGGAACGAATTTTACATGTGCCCATTCGGGCGATTCAACAAGAAGTATCGAAGCTCATCAATCTGGGCTTATTGGAAACAGAGGCTTCAGGGAATAGGGTGTACTTAAGAGTGAATACTCATTTTTCCCTTTATACAGAATTAAAGAATCTCATTCTTAAATCAGAAGCATTCCAATTTTCGATGAAGGAAGAGTTAGAACATTTGAAATCTGTTCCTGTTTGCTTTATTTTTGGTTCTTTTGTGGAGGGAATAGAAAAAGAGGGTAGTGATATCGATCTCATGTTGATTGGGGAGGCTTCTGCGAGGGAGTTGGGAGTGGTTACACAAAAAATGTCCGAAAAGTTGGGTCGTGAGATTAATTCTCATTTATATTCTTTGGACGAATTCAAGAAAAAATTTAAAGGAAATAATAATTTTATAAAGCAAGTTGCTTTGGCAAAAAAAATATATTTAATAGGGGATGAAGATGAGCTTAAAAAAATTATTGGATAAAGGCATTCTCAAAGAACATGTCACGAATTCGAAGGAAATCTATGATCTTTTTAGTATTGCCGATAGAGATTTGGAGGACGCCTCTTTAAAAGATTTGAGTTCAGATGGAAAGTTTAATTTTTTATATAATGCGGTACTTCAAGTGACAACCGCATTACTTTATTGTGAAGGATATCGGATCGGAAATTATGGGCATCATACCAATTCATTTTTGTTTCTGAGGGACTATGATAAAGGGCAATTTAAAGATATTGCTGCCTATTTTGATCAATGTCGTATGAAGAGAAATTTGACCCATTATGATTATGCTGGATCTGTTTCTGAAACCGAATGTAAGCTATTATTCGATCAGGCAATTAATTTTATTAAGACTATAAAAAAGATTTTAATTAAAAAGTATTCGAAGTATTATACTGGATGATTATGATACAAAATTTCTTATATTTTATCGGTAGGTCTTCATTGGGGCTGATGCTGGCATTTGGGCATGGAATTGGAAAACTTCCTCCATCAGAACAATTTATAACCGGAGTGTCTGGAATGGGTTTCCCTCTTCCAACCGTATTCGCTTGGGCTGCGGCGCTCAGTGAGTTTTTGGGCGCTCTATGTGTGGGGCTGGGCTTCTTTACACGAATGGGTGCTTTCTTTGTGGTTTGCACAATGTCGGTCGCCGCTTTTATTGCCCATGCACCGGATCCTTTTCAGAAGAAGGAACTCGCACTTGTGTATTTACTGTCTTTTCTTTTGATCTTTGCTATGGGCTCAGGTAAATATTCATTGGATTCTTTGCTCAAAAGAAAATTTTAATGGACTCTTTTTTTATTCAATATTTGTCCTTATTTGCTCTGGTCTATTTTACGCCACTTCCCATTTTGATTATTTCTTTACATAAGACCATCGCCATTTGGAGAAGATTGGGCGCGATTTCATATTATATCTTTATTGCTTTGTTTGGAGTGGCATTTGCCATTTGTGCAGTGAATGTATGGCCATTTAGAGATTTGATTTGGGAATGGCGAATGTATGATCACTGGCTCTCTTTGTCTGGGATGATACCGCTCATGATTGGACTTGGGATCGGATCTTCCAGTATTCGAACTTTGTCAATTCGTGTTTTATTGGGATTTCCTGAAATAGATAGAAATCACTATCCATCAAAACTGGTGGTGAATGGGCTTTATCATTATATAAGACACCCACGCTACTTAGAGTTTATTTTAGAGGCAGTCGGGGTGGCCATTCTTTCTGGTCTTTGGGTGTCTTACCTTTTCTTAGTTTATTTTATTCCAGCGGTATATCTGCTGACCCTGATTGAAGAGCGTGAATTGGTTCAGAGATTCGGGGCAGATTACATCGACTATAGAAAACGCACTGGGCGTTTTTTCCCAAAATGGCAGTGATGATCAAATTTTCATCATGGTACCTGGTACCTTTGTACTTTGTATTTCTTTCTTTGTAAAAATTTCATTTTAAAAGACCAAAACCCTATTATTATTGACAATTTTTGTTGGCACGGGAATTGCTAATACTCATTTCTAATAGAGGGTGTTCTGGAATATATGCGAAGAGGTATCGCGGTTATTTTAGTGATATTGGCACTGGCGACATCGCTGGATGCAGCACATACATGCTGTCGTTGTCACTATCAAAATGAGTTTGGGTTGGATGGTGCGGTTTTGGGAATTGGCTGTGCGGTGTGGCTATTGGAACAACGGGTGTGTCAGCTGGGTGAAATTCGAGAAGAAACATATTCTTCATTTGAATTGCCCGAATTCTGTGAGGGTGGGACCTTAAAACTGGGATATATTGGCCATTGGGGATCCGTTATGACTCCCGGAGTCGTCCAAAATCAGCTCATTCCTGTGGCACAAAAATACGATGTTAAAATTGAATATGAAAATACGGCCTGTGATGTGCTTTCTAATGCTGAATATATTCAGCGTCTTTTAAATGAACATAACGATCTGGATATTGAAGTGAGGGCGAGCCAAGTTGAGACGGTGGGTCTGGGAGATAAAATGATTATGCCTCAAACCAGAGTCAGTTCGAAATTGGATAAACCCATTTATCCGCCCTGCGATCAGATCGCTGAAAATCAATGTATGAATTTTTTGCATCGATCTGAGAAAATGAAATGTGATGACCACGGGATCACTCGAACGTTGGGATGTTGCAAAAAAACAGTTACGCGAGAGTATCGAGATTCAAATCACATCACACCCTCTGAAATAAAAGTGACGGACTGGTTTTGGTCCGAATCGTGCAGGTAAAATTTTACCATTGTTTGAGTAAAACGGCTTCTTTCGAGATAATATTTAAAAAAGGATCATCCTCTGTATCTAGGGAATAAATGACGATATCAATTTTTTGTTCTCCAATGAGATCCTGAATTTTTACAGAAAGTTTAACTTTTAGATTCTTGATTTGGTTTGTCACATGCTGCGGAACCTTAAACAAAAGATCAATATCGCCTCCTCTCAAATTATCCTTTGCGCGACTTCCATAAAGGTACAGTGAAATATCTTTTGTTATAATGTTATTTTTTGAGAAAACGTCATCGATGGCTTTAATGATATTTTGTTTTTCGGATTCGCTGATGCGCATCAGATTTTTTTTTCTATTTCGAGTATGATGGGGGTCAGTTCTTTAACTTCTTCCAACTGGGCTTCGAGTTCTGACTCGGCATAGTCATGGGTTGCTTTATTCCTCAGGTCTCGAATATTAAGCCACTGCTCAGCACTCTCAATGAGATTTAATTTTTCTGCTTCATTCAGAAGATCCCGGATGCTTCCTCGAAATGCAGGATTTTCTGATGCAATTTTTGTTTTTAAATATTTCATCACAAATATGTCACTGACCCGTGCAAATCGAGCCACAAAGCTTTCCCATACTTCCAATATTTCTGAATCTTCTTCATTAAAGTGAACAGGGAGAGACTGAACTTTTGAATAGCTCTGCTTCAAATACTTTAACGATTTCAATAAGGACTGCTTATGTTTCTCCAATAGTTTTTGATAGTCGGTCATGATGTCGATTATCATACTCAGATTTTGGGATGAATCAAGAAAAAGGGGATCTAATTATTGTCCTCTCGGAGTCAAAATCTGATTGGTGGATGGTTGGTATAGGATTTCGCCTGAGCAGACTGAACCAACATCGTGATACCAAATTGATCCTAACGCGGAACTACTCTCCTTTAATGTACAGTCTGCATTGATAATTGTTTCAAGAATCTCAAATCCTTGATCAATCAATTGAGTCCGAGTTTGATTGAGATTAAACAAGAGCTCGTCATATGCACTCTGTTTAATATATTTTTTGACTTCTTTGACTCTATAGTCGCTGGTAATATTCCTCTCTTCAGACTTCCCAATTGCAATTTTTCTAAATTTAACTGGCTTTGGTTCTGCCAGGAGCTGGAAGTTGAATAAACAAACTGTGATTGAAATAATGATGATTTTCATTGGACCTCCTTTGTTGGGGAATTTTCGGCTAAAATGGTTTGGATAACTTTTTTGATTTCTGCTACTGAAACAAATTCCTTATCATAACTATTGTTATCGAAATGTATGCTCAAGTCGTACAGTCCATCCGATGGTCTTTTTACTAGGATTAGGTCAGAATCTTCAGCTCCCCAAAAGCCTCTGGGACGTGCTTGGTTAATCTCCACATACCTAACGCGTTTTTTAAGGGCAGATTTTTCATCATCGGTGAAGTCATTTAGAGCTTCTCTAAGATTTATAAACTGCTGGATACTATTACAATCTGGTCTTGACTTAAGATGAATGCCAAAGATGTCGATCAACTCCCGCCATGCAGTCGACCATGAATCATTAAAGGTTTGATAATAATAAGAAGGAGGCTTCTCGGAATTCGTATAGAGATGGTGAAATTCGTACATCTCTAGCTCTACTACGCTATGGATTTTTCTAAATTCAGTAAATCGATACATTGCTGGATATAAGGGAAATCCGTCTTCATCAATGAGCCAAGTTGCAGAAAGCTCCATATGATCGATGTCTGTTTGTGGACTATCGAGAAGATTTTTGGGATTCGGATTTGTAAATTCCATATATCGTTCTGCATACTCTATCTTTCCACTTGGAAAAAATTCCATGCGATCATTAACCCTAAGATCAATTCCCAAATATTGGAATTGATTGATACCGCTTCGTTTTAAGATTTCGATGTATTGGGGGAGGGTGAAGCTCTCGATGACATTGGATGTGACATAGGAGTTAAAATATCTCACTTGAATGGAATTTGTATGATGGAATTGGTTGCGTGCTTCGGCATAAATTACTTCATGTAAAATCAGAGCTGCTTTATCATCTGTGCCAAACAGGGGATTTGACCAAAGATCTGGATTAATCACATATTTTTTTCCTTGCGGAAACCAAAATTCCTCTTCTGGAAATCGTTGTTCTGTGGCGATGACAATTTGCTCGACTTTGCATCCCTTGGGAAATCCCAGGTGGTGAGAATCGTTCAAATCTGGAAGCTCTTTTCCGGGAAGAAAGACGCTGTCATCCAAAAAGGACGAACATTCTTTTGAATAACGATCCGCACGTTCTGGGTCTAAGCGGGACAATCGATTCATTACATATTGAATTTTTTGCTCAACACTCCAAGTGGCATCCCCCAAATCTTTTAGAATATGACGATACTCTCTTGCTTCATAAAAATCCAAAAGCTCAATCGATGTGATGGTGCCTTTGTCATCTCGACATACAACCACATCTCCCCCATTCCCAATTTTATCGCCTGCGTGGGCGAAAGAGTTTCCGATTAGAAAACTAAAAAATAGGATTGTAAATGACTTCATGTTATTTTCCTCCTTTGCTTAATGGAAAAAGTTGAACGCACAGTCGATAGACTTCGTCAGGGGACCCCTCTTCTAAGAGGGCACTTAATTCATCTTGAAATTTTCGAATGATGGACTTGGCCTGAGATAATTTTTTGGAATCAATGGCCATGGTGATTGATGTAAAATCTCTCTCATCGACTGGGTCTTGCTCCAGAGATTTTCTGGCAAGATCTAAGCTTTGAAAATGAGATTTCTGAACAGAGATGTCAACTGCATCATCAGAAGTGCGAACATGAGGATGGGATCGAATCAGTCTTCCATTTTTAATTTGAATGAGCCCCAGCCGTATCAATCTCTCAATTGATTCACGCGCCACTGTTTCAGATATCCCCAGTCTCTGAGAGATAGACTTCGGATTTCTTTTAAACGACGATAGCTTCATTAATGAAAGGATGGCAAAATAATGCCATTCAGATATGAGCTTAAATTGATCAGATTGGAGCTGCATATAAGAAGGAGTGTGGGTTTGGATACTTTTGGGAGTTAAAAATAAATTTAAAACTTCTGATTTTTCCTGAGGATCTAAGAGGAGTTTATCGCAAATTTTTTGGGCTACTTTCCGGGAGATAAAGCGCTTGCCATTCAAAATCTGAGACACGGCTCCTGCGCTGACCCCCAGTCTATTGGAAAAGGCCCGGAGGGAAAATTGAGGATTTTTGGTCTGGCATTCCGTAAATTTGGTCTGCAACATTTTTTGAAATGAAACTTGCTCTTGCATATGGGAAGCGGTGATAGCAGGAGAGATTTGGGAAAGCAATGGGTAAAAAAACAAACTGTTTCAAAATTTTGAAACAGTTCTAATGGGTCATGACGTTATCGTCGTAGCGGCTGAGTTTGTTGTAGAGGGTTTTAATCGTAATGCCCAAAGCAGTGGCGGCTTTGGTTTTATTTCCTTGGAAGTATTCTAATGTCTTAATGATGTGGCCCTTCTCAAGCTCTTCTAATGCCATAATGGTATCAAAGTCAGGGGCGATCTCTTTCACTTTGGTTGAAAATTTAATGTGATTTAAGATGTCTGTCGGGTTGATTTCATCGCCTTCCGATAGAATTTTAAGTCGTTCGACCACATTTTGAAGTTCTCGTATGTTTCCGGGCCATTCATATTGTTTGAGAAGTTCCATGGCTTCGAATGTTATTTTTTTGATTTTGGATTCTCCCCATAGATCGGCTTCTAAGAAATGTTGAACGAGAGGCTCAACATCTTCCACCCGTTTTCGAAGCGGCGGGACACGAAGAGTGATGGTATTTAATCTATAATAAAGGTCTTCTCTAAACCGACCTTCTTGGACTTCTAATTCTAAATCCCGATTGGTGGCCGAAAGGACTCGGACATTGACTTTAAGCGCTTTTTTCCCACCGACACGGTAGAATTCTCCCTCTTGTAAAAAGCGAAGAAGCTTGGCTTGCATTTCTTTTCCCATTTCCCCAATTTCATCTAAGAAAAGCGTTCCGCCATTGGCCGTTTCTACCAAGCCGATCTTGAGTGCGTGGGCTCCTGTAAATGACCCTTTTTCATGACCAAATAGTTCGCTTTTTAAAAGATTTTCATGCAGCGCCCCGCAGTTAATGGTGACATAAGGGGCATTTTTTCGATCGCTCATTTCATGAAGCCGCTTTGCGATGAGTTCCTTGCCAGTTCCACTTTCTCCCTGAATGATGACGGTGGCCTGGGTTCGGGCAATTTTGTCGGCCATATTTAAAACTTCTTTTAAAGGTTTGCTGACGCCAATAATTTTATAAGAAGGCATTTTTTGGTTAATAAAAGATTTTAAGGATTTGTTTTCTTGTCTTAAAAGAGTTTGGTGTTGAAGAATTTTTTCATTGGCTTCTGTGAGCTCTCGCGTCTTCTCTTCAACCTTGGATTCGAGTTCTTTGTTAAAAGATTGAATTTCTGAATAGAATCTTCGATTGGAAATGGCAATCGCGCACAAATCGGCGATGGTTTCAAGGACCGTGATGTCGCTTTCATCAAAGGAGTTGAGTTGATCGCTTTCGACGTTAAGGGCTCCAATGGTTTCATCATTCATCTTGATTAATGTACAGAGTTCCGATTTTGAATGTAACCCGGGGTAGTGATAATAATGAGGATCCTGGGTGACATCGTTGGCTAAAATTGTTTGCCCACTTGTGAGGCTCCAGCCGATAATCCCCATATTGACAGATCGTCGTATGCCAATCGGATCTGCATAGGGAGCCCCAATCTTGGCTTTTAAAATGGCTTCTCTGTTGCTTGCGTCATAAATCCACAAAGACAAATGATGAAAATTAAATGTTTTTTGGAGAGCTTCGGCGATCTCAGTATAGAGCGTATCTATATCAGGGGTGGTTAAGATTTTTCGTCCCACTTCATTGACCATTCTAATATGGGATGCGATCAAATCTTTCTTCAATACAACTCCTTCCTTCGAATGTTGGGGTCGGATATTTAAGTGAAGGGGAATTTATATAGGAATGCCTCAAATTGCAAGGTGATTTTTATGACAAACTGTGCAAAAAATATGCGGTATGCGTTTTATCCAAAAATGTTTTTGGAATTATATTTTGCCTTTGGTTTTGTCCCTGATTTTATATCCTTATATAAAGTCCATTCGCGTAAAAATTATCGATAAAAATGGGCTGCCATGGAAGCAAGACAAAGATCATACTCATATCTATGCCCATTTTCATGAAGATATTCCGATGCTGTCACTTAAATATTCGTTTTCCAACTTTTGTACCATGGCTTCGAGGAGTCGTGATGGGGAACTGATTGCCCGAGTTTTATCGTTACTCGGATATACAATGGTTCGAGGGTCGTCAAAATTTTTTGGTGGAGAGGCACTAAAATCCCTGATCATTTCCCTAAAGATGGGCAAGAATCTTGCTCTGGCCGTCGATGGTCCTAAAGGACCACGACAATATGTCAAAGGTGGAATATTGCTGTTGGCGTCTAAAGCCGAAGCGACTGTGATTCCTGTGGCTGGCAATGCCAAGCATAAAATCATATTTCAAAAAAGCTGGGATCATATGTGGCTTCCACTGCCATTTTCAACGGCGGTCATCGTGTGTGGGGAGCCCGTTTCGTTTTCGAATGTGGATTCCAAAGAGAAGCTGACGGACAAAAAAAATCAAATACAGACTCAACTTTTGGATTTAAAGAACC
>CAZDSE010000005.1:21194-21721 GCA_964507905.1 uncultured bacterium
ATTGACTGTTGTGCGAAAGGTGCCAAAGTCTTTTCCATCCACGACAAATCGGGTAGATCCTTGATCTGGGATAAATTCGCCTTTGTGTAAAGTCAGTCGACCTGAAGAAGTGGTATCTTTACACGTTGAATTTTTAGTCAGATCTTCACGTTCCGGAAGATCTGTTTCAAGAAAAGGGGCGGTTTGGGTTTTGGCCAGCAACCGAAGCGTGACGTCACGGTTACAATCTTCTTTGGCCGGTCCAACTACGACGATGTAGGCATTTACGATAGAAGAAGATTCGACAGATACTTTTTGAACTCCCAAATATGCATTGCTCGACTCATCCTGACCCAAAGCCTGTATGAAAGGAACGATCATTAAAAAGAATATGGATATTAATTTTTTCATTTTTCCCTCCCTGGGGTGAATCTATAGGTCATTTTCATGTGGATGTCATCTATTAAAAAAGAGCTTCGTAAAGAGATGTAAGGGTGTGCCGATTCATTTGATCAGGGAGTGTGGTTTGGGTTACTTCCATGAAAGAT
>CAZDSE010000006.1:0-17154 GCA_964507905.1 uncultured bacterium
GGGGGGGAGTGTGAGACCGGTACCCGGTAGCAGTCGCGATGCGCTGGATATGGAAATTTCATATGATGGAGAAAAATACATCTTTATTGATACGGTGGGTCTTCGAAAGAAACGAAAAATCACAGACAGAGTTGAGAGACTTTCTTCATTCTCGGCTTTGGCGTCTTTAGACAGAGCCCAGATTTTACTGTTGGTATTGGACGCAGTCGAAGGTCCAACCGAGCAAGAGATTAAAATTGCATCCATGGCGTGGAAGCGGGGAGTTGCTGTTGTTCTTCTGGTCAACAAATGGGACCTTTTGCCCATGGAAAAGCGAACCAATACCTATTGGCAAAAAGTAATTTGGAATAAATTTAGACACTTTGATCGACTCCCATTTTTGTTTGTTTCAGGCCTTGAAAAACGAAATTTAAATAAAATATTCTCTGCGATTTTAGAAACCAAAACATTTTATAATCAGGTCATTGATCCCCATGAGCTTATGGAGTCATTTAAAAGTTGGACGACGGAAACGCCCCATCCATTGCATATCGTCTTAAATAGACGGGCCAGGGTTAAGTTTTTTAGTATCAAACAATTCAAAAATGCTCCTCCCGGATTTGAAGTCAAAACAAATTTTCCAGATAGCATTCGTCCCGCCTATGCACGATTTTTGATCAACCAAATCCGACAAAAATATGGATTTTGGGGAGTTCCGATCGAAATTGTCTATAAGAAGTAATCTAAAAGCTATAAGTTAATGTGGTACAAAACTGAATCGCATCGCCATCGCGCTTTGTGCCGCGGCTGGTTGCTTTGTCTTCATCTTGGAAGAAAATCAACTGATAGGAAGATTGAACCCCCATATACACCAGGCGCTGTTTTAGGGGGATCTCAAAGCCACCCCCAAAATCAAATCCCGGGCCTTGATCTGTCGCAGATCCTGGGACGCTACTACTAAACTTGGTTCGAATAAATTCCCCCCCACCCAGAAAAATATAAGGATTTAGAAAGCTCAGCGCTTTTGAATATCCATCCGAAACAAAATAAAATTTCCCGCGAACCAGTATATCCAATAACGTGGCCCATCCAGACTCCCCATCAATGTTAAATCGATGAAAGCTGTCATTTACAGTGATTTCCATCGCAAACCGCCGTGAAAAAAAGTAATCAAAATACAGTCCAAAACTGGGACCCAATCCAAATAAGTGCCCCAGTCCTCCCGTAAAGGATCTGCCCCCTCCATGAATTCCGATATCGACGAATCTCGATTCGTAGAAAAAAACTTCATCTTCTTGTTCTTGTTTTAAATCGTAGCCATAAGCAGATGCATCTTCATAAATATCATCCTGGCTCTTTAATGACAGAGGGATAATGACAATGAATAACATCATACAGACACAAAAATATCTCACAAAACTACTATAGCAAAATAACATTTAATTGACAAACCTTTGTCATGTCCGCTACAAATCTTTCATATGTCCGATTTATCTCGAAAAGAGCTAAAGCGCCCAGATGCCATCCTGGAAAATTTGAGGGAAGGGTATTCCTGGACGTCCCATCATTTGAAATTGGTGGTCGGATTATTCGTTCTTATTTTTTTGGTGATTTCGATTTGGACACTGGGGCAACAGTTTATTCATCATCGCGAGGAGAAAGGATTGTCCGCCTATTATAAAGCCAATGAAGCTCTCGATAAAAAGAAGGGCGAGCTGGCCACAAAGAAGGAAAAATCAAAGGATTTGATCAAAGACTTAGATCTTGAAATTAAAGACCTGGAGAAGGTGGCCTCCGGTTCCACAAAATCAAAAGCCACATTTTTAACGTATTTGACGTTGGGTGATCTATATAATGAAAATAAGAAATATGATGTGGCTTCCGGCCATTATGAAAAAGCACTGAACATAGCTCCCAATCGATTTTATAAAATTTTGGCACTGTATAACTTGGGTTACAGTTATGAGCTCTCTGGCCAATATGACAAAGCAATAGACACATTTAAAAAAATGACGGAGTTTAAAAAACAAAGAGTAGGGCTGTGGACCATGGGCTATCGTCCCAACGCATTTTGGATTTCTTCTGCTTATTTTGGAATCGGACGATGCTATGAGAAGTTGCAAAAGAGAGACGAAGCCAAGGACTCTTATCTAAAGGTATCTGATGAATTCCCCAATACTCAGTATGCTGATCGCGGAAAAGCATACGCTCAACTTGTCCAATAAAATGCACCGTTTTCTTTATCTCATTGTTTTAATACTGACTACCTCCTGCAGCGATTTAATCGATCGTTTGGATCGGAATGATTCGGGTGTTGCGCCCAAAAAAGATTTGATCGCTCCTTTAATTCCGGCATCCAAGGTCACAGGATCATTTCATGCGCCGATCGAAAGATCTTCTCCGCTTGTGATCGCAGATAGAGTTTATGTAGGCTCTGTGCATGATCGGTTTATGGCCATTCGAAAAAGTTCGGGAAAAATTATCTGGCAAAAGAAGATAGAAGGGGGAGTTGAATCCAGCCCAATTTATTTTAACAATAAAATTTATTTTGGCGCCAACGATGGAATATTTTATTGCCTGGACAGCGAAAGTGGAAAAACGATTTGGTCATATCCAGTGAAAGTGGAAATGGTATCTCAGCCACTATTGGTGGGTAGCATAGTCTATTTCACCACAATTCAAAATACAATCTATGCGCTCAAAGCCGAAACAGGTGAGTGGGTCTGGTACTACAACAAGGGTTACACTCAAAAGATATCCATCCGGGGGAGTTCAACACCGGTGTATTATGATGGCAAGGTATATGCCGGATTTTCAGATGGCTATTTATATGCCTTTAATGCATTCAATGGGGAATCGGTGTGGTATAAAAAACTATCTGAAGACGGAAAGTTTTCTGATGTCGACATGATGCCCATTTTAGAGGGTAATCAACTGATTGCTGGAAGCTCTGATGGCAGTTTATATTTGCTTGATGCGACCAATGGAAATATTCAGTGGAAAAAGAATTATTGGGACATGAATGGAATCATTGCAGATCAAAAACACATTTATATTACTCAAACATCGGGAAATGTGATTTGCCTCAGCAAAAAAAATGGCGAAAAGGTGTGGGACCACAAACTCAAAGGTGGAATTCCGCTACTTCCCATACTGGTCGAAGATCAGCTGATTATTGGGACTTCGGATCGGTACGTATTTAGTATCTCCACGGAAAATGGAAATGAAATCTGGCGCTATACCATTGGCACTGGAATGGCCGCCAATCCTGTATTCCATGATGAAAAGCTGTTCCTATTTTCAAATCTGGCCGTATTGCATGTCATAGATCCGTTTTATCTCGTGCCCAATTCGTAATCTTTGAGAGCCTGTGATGTTATGTGAGACACGCTGGCGCTATCGTCTCCACAGAACATCACAGGCTCTCTATAAATTACAAAGCAGCTCCAGAAGACTTCCTCTTTGCACAGTCAGAATAGGGAACACAGATATACATACCCATAACGTCTGATAATGGATATTATGTAAAGTATTTATGTAAGCTATTATTGGTTGTAGTTGTATGGAACCACATTGATGCCAGGTTCGCGGCCTTGTACCTCTCGAAAGAACGTCTCTAATGAGTTCTCATGTATTAAGTGGTCTTGAGGCGGCGGAATATTTCTGGCATATGCTTTTTTCGCTTTTTCCAGCACTTCACGTTCATTATCTTGCATTGAGCGATTTTGGCGTATTAACTGAACAGTCTCAGTTACTTTAGAACAGTAATCATGATGCCATCGGCTACAATTTTGAGTGTTCCTAAAGTTCATTCGATTACATTCAAAAATATTGTTCCCGCATGTGTCTTTGACGAATCCTTCTGATTGATGAATATCAGCCAAAAAACGTTCTAGGGCTCGGTCCTGAGCAAAGACAGCGTCAGCTATGGCTATGGCTGCTTGGTCGGCCGCCGTCATTTGTCCCGGCGATAATTCCTCCCTGCAGCTGCCATCGACACTACTTACTTCTCCACCCGCGCCAAAGGCAATGGTCACTTCTGGCCTGCCACTGCAATGTGCCAGCATCTGTGGTACTTTATATTGCAAGCGACATTGCTCTACTTGTCCCAATGCATATTCATAACGACCGCCGCGATAACTTTGTTCTGATCTGCAAAGCAGATCACTAAATTCAAAATCCAGCTCTCGAAGTGCCTGCACCCTGGATAATGTGGGATATTCGTAAGTGTATTCAATGTTTGCTCTTTCGCGATCATAGGTATAATGAGTCATCACCAAAAAATCTCGCATTTGATTGGCTTTCTCACATGAATTTTGCTCACTCCCATATCTCTCTTGAATGGCATCGAACAATCGATTTAAATGAGAAAATAGTTCTAATTGTCGATTGGCATTTCTTTGTCCTGAGTTAATTCGAACATCTTCAAAAGTGGGGATATCCAGTTCAGGATGTGTTTTCTTATCTTCAATGAGACTCAACAGATGAATTTTTGTTTGCGTGGTTGGAGTTGCACCATAACGATAGATTCCATAAAATTCACGATCCAGTTGCGTTCGATGACTAAAATTTGAATTCGATAAATGAAGAATTTCTGTTGGATTTAAAATGGAAATTTCGGTGTCAATTTTAAGTTGCTCCCACTGGTCTCGCGTCATTTGGGCATATTGTCTTTTTCGATTTTCAAAGTTGCGATTATTGACCACATCTCCCAACTGAGAAGGCGATGCAAACTTGGGATGAATCAGTGACACAAATTCAATTCTTCTGGCCTGTCTTTCCGCATCGGATTGCACCCTACCCTCAGCCCACAGCAGATGGTTGGGTATCATCAAAAAGATAACCCAAACCAAAATTAATTTGATGCATCGTGCCTTATCTGGCTGCATAACAGTTCATCACCTCTATCTATATTATCGGCAGAATGGCTTAAAAACTCAATTATTTCGTTATTTTAAGAGAAGATCTCAATGTGTCCTCTGACCATTAAATGCACAGTCTGCGTTATTTATTACCTGATGCATCTTTATAACATATTGATTTTACAAATAAATTCAACACTGTATTGGCACAATCCTTGCTTTAACTGACCCCTGGGGGGGGTAGCTTCGTTGAATCTGGAATTTAAAGTAGTTCTTCAAATCACAATTCTCTTTATAGCAGCAGACTGTTTTTCCGTACCTGTGGCCACCTTTGATACCGGTGCAGATCTGACAAACCCATTGATTGCCTCGCATCTTTGGATCAACCCAAATGAAATCCCCAATAATGGCTTTGATGATGATCACAATGGTCTGACAGACGATATTCATGGTGTAAATTGGGCAGCCCGAAATGGACAAATTAAAGACGTCCACAAATTTGGGCATGGAACCCATGTGGCTGGCATTATATTGGGGGCAAATCTCGAGAAATCCGAAAATTTTCCAATTGAACTCATGGTTTTTCAATATGATCCTAGAAATCCTTCAGAAAGCATGATTGACTCATTGATCTACGCTGAGAAATTTGGCGTAAAAATATTCAATATTACATTTAGCCAAATCATCTATCCAAAAGTTTTAGAAAAAGATTTGTTATTCAAATCTACCGCTGAAAAAGTGCACTCATTTAATGAAATTAAGGATTTTTATGCATATTATGGTGAGCGGGCACACCAAAAGTTGAGTCATAAAACATTTAATGAGGATGAGTTTGGACAAATATTTATTGCCTTTCAATCTGACTGGCATGACGCATGGAATCGAGTCGCCCAGACCATTTGTCGATTAAAGGATAAGATGTTGATCGTGGTTTCGGCCGGCAATCATGGGCAAGATCTTAATTCTGTACAATTATATCCTCAAACGATTGGGTCTTCAAATATGGTGGTCGTCATGAATTTAACTTCTGCCCATGAGCGATATGTGGACATTGATGAAGGCGGCTCCTCTAATTATGGTTCAAACATCGTGGATGTGGCTGCCATCGGGACAGATGTTAAAAGTATTGTACCGACTACGGTCTTTCCATCTGGAAAGGCACTCATGACGGGTACGTCTCAAGCTGCGCCCAAAATATCGCGCTTTTTGGCCAAAATTCTAGATCAATCTCCCTCCCCGCTTTCCACAGACGACCTCCATCGAAAAATGTTTGAATCTCTATCATGGAATGACCGCCTCAATGCGGATACCGGAACCGGATGGGTATTAAAAGAAAATGAATGAATCTCTTGCCTTTCATATTTGAGCGATTATGATATACATCATTATGACTGAATTTTTAAATCTTTCGACCTCTGCGGCCAATCCTATACAAAGTCCCATTACGCTCACAGACAACGCTGCACAAAAAATTAAATCATTTTCTTCTCAAAATCCTGGAAAATCCTTAAGGCTATATGTGGAAAGTGGTGGATGCTCTGGATTTTCATATGGATTTAAATTTGATCTTAAAAAAGAAAGTGACTTGGTATTCGAAAAAGACGGCTCTCAATGCATCGTGGATCCCAAAAGTTTTGCTTTGATCGCAGGCTCGACCTTAGATTATCTGGATGCCCTCACCGGAGCTGGCTTTACTCTCAAAAATCCAAATGCCAAACAATCCTGTGGGTGCGGAAGTTCGTTTGGTGTGTGATCCTTCGCTTTGAAATGCCGTTTGGGCATTTCAAAGCGAAGGATAGTTAGATTAGATTATAATCTCTGCCCGTATATTCTTTACAAATAACATTGCCTTAGATTGAATGGCTTCAGTTCTAATAACTCCCATTGCAATCAGACCTTCGTATTTGGGCGAAACACAAAAGCTTGTCACATTCCCTATTTCTTGACCAGCATCTCCATAAACTTTATCTCCACTCTCAAGCTGAACATTGTTCTCAAGTTTCAATAAAACCAATGTTTTATTCACATGCCCGCGGTGCTGTAAGCGGGCAATTGTCTCTTGTCCCACATAACATCCTTTATCAAAGCTTAACGCATCATATAGATTGACCTCCTGAGGGAGAGAGTGTTTACCAAAATCCACACCGAACTTTGGAGTTATGGATTCAATCCGCAAGATCTCTTGAGATGCTTCGTCCAATGCGGATTCGTTCAATTGACTCTGAAATTGATTTGCCAATGAATTAATTTCGTCAGTTCGTCCCCATATTTCAAGTCCGTCTATCCCAAAAAAATTTCTCCTCACGATCCATAAGTTATTTTCATAAACATGTTGGTACAGCCGAATGGGTATTTGTAACGAACCTCGATCCACACTTGAGAGCTCTACAAATAATCCCTGATGCGAATCTGCTCCCCATTCATGTACTCCATCTTCAATCCTGACATCTTCCATGATGATGCGTGACACAAAATAATTCTGAATTTCTTTTTTAAAAACCATACTGGTTTCTATGCGAAAGAATTCCGAAAACGCAAAACAATGTAGATCCGCTTGAATCCTACCCTGCGATGAACAAACTAAGGAGTGACATCCATTGCCCAACGATATTTTTTGAATATTTTGAGTAAGAAGGCCGTTTAAAAACTTTCGACCATCGGCCCCATCGATATCCCACACAGTGAAATTTGAAAGAAAAAAATACATCCTAAAACCTGTCTTCAGTAATTACCTTTTGGAATCGTGTCAACGCCCTTCCATCCAAATAATTTTCTAGTTTACCTCTGATTTCTTTTTCCAAATAATTGCGGTACTGATCGTCTTTGGTATCCCACAGCAAATCCTTCACACTTTGTACCAACTCACCATAACTGTGGCTCACAAGCCCGGGGATCTGACTATAGTATGCCGCCCTAAATTTATTTAATGGATCATGCCAGATTCCCCTTCTCCCAAATGACAATGCCTCATATGACGGAGAGGTAAATGCCATTGAAATCGTTAAGTCACTGAGCGAAATCATTTCAGACACGCTCTGAGCAGCTTCCAAAAAAAGAGCTCGGGGATGATTCGCTACTAAAGAATATAAACCAAACATGTTTTGGTGCAGCGAAGTTAAGTCCATATGATATTTTTTAACTTTTTTCTCCTTATATAAGATAAATATATTTGGAAAAATCTCCAAAAGTTTGAGGATGTCTTCCAAAAACTTGAAACCATCTGCATATGTAATGAGTGAATGGTCATCAAATGAAGTATCAAATACGGATATAATTTTAAATGCTCCCCGAATGCCCTTTTCTTGTACCCGCTGTTTTAAAGAGGATGGTCCTTGATTTGCATCAAAGTTTCGAATGTTTTCAGACCAAAGACAGCCGACATTGACAATTTGATTAAATGTGGCCTGCTGTGCTGCAAAATATTTTGGGACTAGGTCATTCCACGCAATAAAGGTGTCATAACGAACAAATCCATGCAAATTAACGCGAAATAAATTGGGGGATCCATTCTTAGATAAAATACACCCATAATTTGCTGACTCCATATAATAGATGGTCCGAGCCCCATGTTGTTTTAAGATAATATTTCGGGTGCAAGCTTGAATTCCCGGATCACAAAAACTGATCATATTTTTTATTTTGATTTTACGAGATAATCCAGACCATCGTAAATAAGAATACATGTCCTTCAGCGCAGCATTTAAAATAAATTCATACTCAAAAATAGAAAAAAGGCATTTTAAATACATCGGCAGAATTTTAAGGATATCTCTCCAAAATATGTATGAATCTAAGTCATCGATAACTTCATAGTAATCTTTGGAGAAAATACGGTATTGGGTCTTTGAGAGTGGTTGATAAGAAATACAAACAGCATCCTTAATATGAAACGGCAGTGGCCTCTCTGGAGATGTTAGCATGAATGCAACTCCGTATTCATCCTTTGCCAACTTTGCTCTTTTTTTAGCGGTGGCCTGAACCATGATCCATCCCAGTCCCGCTGCCATCTGAAATAAAGTTACTGCTTTTCTAAAATATGCCCGACAAAACGCAGCGCCCATGGCCAATTTTGAGAACGAAACATTGCGTGTTCTTATAAGTATTTCCGACCTGGATAATTTTTTAAAAATTAAAAAATGAACTATTTCACAGCGATCTGTTCTGAAAAAAAAAGTTCCATGCCCAGGGATAAAATGGATGCGCTGATTGGGAAACCCTGCATTCAAATAATCAAAGAGTTCTATAAAATAGAAAAAACGAGATAAATTTAAATGCAGTGGTTTTTTAAATGTAAGCTCAATGTCATCGCTTTGATATAAGACTTTTAGTCTTTGTATGACCTTACTCGTTTTAAAGAAATGATAGTAATGCTCAATTGC
This sequence comes from uncultured bacterium, assembly GCA_964507905.1. Classification (GTDB taxonomy): domain Bacteria; phylum Bdellovibrionota; class JACOXK01; order 2-02-FULL-40-11; family 2-02-FULL-40-11; genus CAZDSE01. The sequence goes on from CAZDSE010000006.1 coordinate 9,221, forward strand.
ATCATACGCCTCATCAAAATTAAATCCGTATGAATGCTTTTTTTGTTCATAGAGAGGGGGCATTCCCAATTCAATAATGCCACACCAATTTAAAACATTCCGAAACCACGTTTTATGGGTATAATTTTTGTGAATACGAATAAAAAATATTTTTTTACTCTGTAATACATAGAATAAAATATGTGGAATCAGGTGAATCGAGAGTTCTTCAAAAACGATCATATGTTTTAATCCAACTGGATATAGGTGCTATTTAATGCTCCGACACGAGATTGTTCAATCGTTGAATATACTAGGACATCTTCCCTTTTTTGAAGCTGATCACAGTTGTCGCAATACGGGTAAAGATGAAACGAGCCAACATCGTGAGCCTTCCTAAAATCTTCATATCCTTTACCGGTGAGCACCTCATATAAAGAATGAGTGTTTAAATCACCCAATACAATCGTTGAATTATAATCATAACAACAGGGAACCACTCTTCCATCCCACTGAATTTGAACGGGACCTCTCCTGGGCCTTCCACAGGTGACTTTGGGTTGCGACTGATGAATAGATCTATATCCCCTTCCATCTCCCCAGTTATGAGGCTTCCAAATTGAAATATGGTCAACTGCCCCCTGCCACCGTTTTTTAAATTCTTCCACCTGATGCTCATTTTCAGGTAGCATTAGAAAATATACTTCAATCCGTGGGGATTTTTTATTTTTCTTTTTCTTGATCGATAGCAAGTGCTCAATATTTCCCAAAGACATTTCGTATTTTAATCCAACATGGATTTTTTCATAGACTTCCTTAGTTGTCCCATAAAAGCTAAATCGTATTTTATCTATAAAATAAAGGCATAGTTCAGCCAAACGAGGGTTTAGCAATGATCCTGTGGTGACTGTATAGACCTTCATTCCCTTGCCCTTGGCATATGCGGCGCGATCAAAAAAATATGGATCAATGAAGGTTTCCCCATAATTTTCCAGATTGACAATCCGCGCCCCCATGTCAAAGGCCTCATCCAAAACTCGAATATACAAATCCATATCTAAAATGCCCTGTGGGCGTGTGTGTTTCTCGCGAGGGCACATAATGCATGCGGCATTGCATTTATTGGTCACCTCAAATCGTATTTCTTGATTTTGAATCACGTACTTAGCGGCCATAAGGAGACATCATTCCATTATTCACTTCATGATGTCAATTTGAGAAACTAATATTTGACTGTACTTTTCTTCCACGTTACCAAGAAGAAGTGAAGATATTGTCCATACATTGGGGGGGGGGCTCAGGCGCTGCCGTTATGATCGATGGTGAAATCACCTCATGCGTCAGTGAAGAACGATTTTTGAGACAGAAAAATAGTGAGATCTATCCCTTGAATGCCATTGAGTCCGTGCTCAGCATAAATGGGCTGTCTCCTGCCGATCTAGACTGGGTTGTTATGAGCGGTGAACAGTTTGATCCCATTTCGGTACTTTGCCAAAAATATTCCAATTTTTCAGTCGCAGATAGAATTAGAGAGCAAAATGAGTACTGGAAGCCAAAACTCCTGTCAAATACATTAGTCAATTTTTTAGACGTTTTTTCTGATAAGCTAAATACAAAACAATATCCCAAAAACTGGGAATCTGTCTTACAATTTATACGAAACAATCCCAAGGGAAATCATACATCCTTTTTTCAAAATTTTAGACGATTGACCGTGCGTCAACATTTGGGCATCGCTCCGGAAAAGATCATTTTTGTACATCATCACAAGGCACACGCATACTATGCCTATTATGCAAATCCCATGCAGAGAGACAAAACAGTGATCTTAACTGCAGATGCCTGGGGAGATGATATGAATGCATCGGTAAGCCTGGCCCACAATGGTCGCATTGAATTATTGAGCACCTCTCAAAATTTCATGGTGGGTCGATTGTATCGATATATCACTCTTCTCTTGGGAATGAAGCCCGAGGAACATGAATACAAAGTTATGGGGCTCGCTGGATATGCAAACTCCAGAACCTTTGATCCCATCGTTGATATTTTTAAATCTACAATGGCAGTTCAGGGAATCGAATTTGTTTATAATGAAAAACCATCTGATCTCTATTTTTATTTTAAAGAGAAACTAGAGGGATATCGGTTTGATGCCATTGCCGGAGGACTCCAATCATATACTGAACAAATCTTATGTGAATGGGCCAAAAATGCATTGTCCCTCACATCGGCAAAGCGCCTTTGTTTTGGCGGAGGTGTTGCCATGAATATTAAAGCGGTTATGGAGATATCGAAGCTTCCAAGTTTAGAAGAACTGTTTATATGCCCATCCCCAGGAGATGAATCGTTGGCCATGGGGGCTGCCTATGTGGCCATGCATGATATCTGTTTATCTCAAAAAATAAATCCTGAACATGTTTTAAAGCCAATCAAGAATGCGTACTTGGGCCCAACAGAGCCTAAAGATAAAATTTACAAGACGGTCCAGCTGGCTCAGAGCAAGGGGTACGATGTGCAGTCAGATCCAAGCGTAGATTTAATTGCAAAACTTTTGGCACAAGGGAAAATTGTGGGCCGATGCATGGGGAGCAGTGAATTTGGAGCGAGGGCGTTGGGAAATCGATCCATTCTGGCCGATCCCAGAAATTCCAATATTATTAAAATCATTAATCAAAAAATTAAATCACGTGATTTTTGGATGCCCTTTTGTCCATCTATTTTAGCTGAACATGCAGACAAATATATTCAAAATCCTAAGAATCTTAAATCTCCCTATATGACGATGGCTTTTGAAACAACACCGATGGCCCAAAAACAAATTCCAGCGACTCTTCATCCTGCAGATTTGACCACTCGACCGCAACTCGTATTTAGAAACACTAATCCTGAATATTATGATTTAATTCAGGCTTTCTATCGTGAGACAAATATATCAGCCCTTTTAAATACATCTTTTAATGTCCATGGGGAACCCATTGTCCAAACATCACAAGATGCCTTTAGCGTATTTGAGCGAACGGAGTTGGATGCGATCCTATTAGATGGATATTTAATTACGCGCAAGAACTGACAATCTCCGATAACGTCTTAGATATATATTCTACCTGAGCTGTCGTCAAATCAGCATACAGTGGGATGCTTAGAATTTGATCCGAAATGGTTTCTGTCACTGGAAGATCCCCCTCTTTAAAATTAAATTTTTTTCGATAAAATGGTTGTAAATGAATGGGCATATAATGAACTTGGGTTCCAATATTGACTTGGGTCAATTTTTGAATGATTCCCCGTTTATTATCACCAAGATTCACCAACGGAATTGGAAATAAATGCCAGGCCGATTTATATGAATATGGGTATTCGATCGTTGGAATCTGAATCTTGGGATGATTGGAAAGAAGTGAAATGTATTTCTTGGCCAAAAGTTCTCGTCTCTGTAAAAATTCATCCAATCTTTTGAGCTGGCTCAACCCGAGAGCGCATTGAAAATCGGTTAATCGATAGTTAAAACCGGGATCGTCCATTTCTGAAACCCAAGAGCCACATTCCGGTTTTTTACTAAGTCCATGGTTTCTTAAAGTGATCAATCGGTCATAAAGTCTTTTATCATTTGTAAGTATAGCGCCTCCCTCCCCTGTGGTAATCGATTTTAGAGGATGAAAGCTAAAAATCGTCATGTCTGAAAATTCACATGATCCTATTTTTTTGCCTTTGTATTCAGTGCCGAGGGCATGGCATGCATCATCGATGACACATGCTGAATATTTTTTGGTCAATCTATAAATTGCCTCCATATCACATGGGAAACCGGCATAATGAACTGGGACAACGGCTTTAATCTGATTCTGTTTTAAGACGAATTCTAGTTTTTCGATGGACATGTGACAGGTTTCAGAATCGATATCAATAAATATCGGGATCCCTCCCAAATGAATAAATCCATTGCTCGTTGCTACAAAACTAAATGATGGGGTGGCCACTTTGTCTCCTGAAGAAATATCGGCCACCATATACGCCAAGTGCAGAGCGGCAGTTCCGGAACTGAGAGCCACTGCATATTTTGCTCCACAATAATTGGCCAACTGCGATTCAAATTTACTGACCATATGCCCCTGCGATAACCAATCAGACTTTAAAACCTGTACAACCGCATGAATGTCCGAATCATCGATGGATTGATGTCCATAGGGTATGAATGGAATAGGATTTTTCATACTTGTTCAACCCGATGTTCCAGGAGCGTTCTATGGACAGTGATCTCTTCATAATTCATAAACTCATACTCCAGTTTTTTACCCTGAGAAAAAAGAAATGGTTCGTTTATCCCAGCCAAACTCCTCATATAACAGCTCGCAGAAAATCTGGGATTAATCTCAAAAATAAAAATCTGACCGCTCTCAACACGAAGTTGAATATTTAAAGGGCCCCGGGAGTGTAATTTCGTTGCAACATCGATACAATAATCGGATATTTTTTTATCTCTCACAAATTGCCCTTGCGTAATTCCACTGCTAATCACATAGGGTCGCCCATTGTAATGAATTTTAATCCTACTGGACAAAGAACTTGATATATCCCTTTTTAGCACAATAGAGGACATCAGTTTTTCATTCTCATCATTTAGAATCCCAACTGTATATTCGCAATCAATCCCATCAATGTATTCCTGAACCATAAACTGACGATTAAACTTTGAAAGATAATGACTGAGCCCAATGAGATCCTCTTTTGTAAATACGAGATAGACGTGTTGACTCCCTCCAGTCCCAATATAAGGCTTAATAACAAGAGGATATTGCCATCTCTTTTTTAAGGCATCTGTTAACGTGGCATAAGGTTTTACAAAAATATCTTTTTTCTCCAAATATTCCATCGTATCGATTTTATTCATACACATCGAAATGATGGCATCATCATTGGCCATGAGCTTGGCCTTTAAATTTTGTCTTTCTCTAGATAAAATGGCCAACTCTGGCTCCGATCCGGGGAAGATAAAATCAATTTTGTGACCAATGCAGATCTGATTTATCTCATCGATATAAGCATTATCCCGGGCACTTGGCACCTGCCAAACTTTATGCACCATGGGATGAGAACATGCCACTTGATCCGTACCGAATAGCAAATACTTTTTATAGAGACATTTAATGATTTGCTCACCAATGCCACCGCCACCGATGCCTGTTATCAATGCATGCTCTGGGGCATGTCCTAGGGCATGCTTCATTTGGCTTTTAACCTCATAAAAAATGTCAGAGCCCGACCCACTCCCATTTCACCCCACTTTAATAAGATTTCTGTGCATTTTTTTGGATCCAATTCAAATAATAAGGTCATAAAGTGCACTTTACTCTGATGCGCTTCCTTCCCCCGATTTCTGAGATGAACATAGTTTGACCAATCGTTAAATAAAAATATATCAATTGGGAAATCTGCCAATGTGAGCAATGGTCGATACCCCAAACGTCTTGCCAATGCATCAAATGATCCATTATTAAAATAAGAAATATGATCCGGCGGTGTCACCCAAAAATAATCATTAATTTTGTTTAACTTCAGAAGCTTCTTTTGGATTGGGGAAAAATCATTCGGAAATGTCATCATCACAATTCCATTGTCTTTGAGGAGTGCTCGGATCTTAGTTAAAAGCATTTCAGGCTCCAACACATGTTCGATGACATTTTTTACATGGATGATGTCGTATTTATTTTTCTTTCGAATGTCTTGATCTATAAAATGAAATATATCACTTTTAATAAAATATTTTTGGACCTTTGGATTAAATTTTTTAACTCCATATGAAGAAAAATCAACGCCCTTTACTTTGCAGCCAATCTCAGAAAAATGAGATAGTGCCCACCCTTCTCCGCAGCCAATGTCTAGGAAGGTCTTTCCTTTTGACCGAATATGAAGCTTTTTTTCCAGACACCACTGTCTCTGCGCATACTCAGATGAGATATATTTTTTTTCATCTTCTGAGTATGACAGCTGATATGAAGTGCTTTTTGGATTTTGAAAGTATTTTTTGGCATAATATGCTGACAACTCATCCTGTGATGGTTTGTTTGCACACTGAAAATAGCCTTCTTTTTTTTGAATGATATCCACGTTCTACCTTTCAAGCCGTTTATGTCGTCCCTTGACTGTGCTGGATAGTAAACAATAGGGATCCTTTTTCAATTCTTCAAACAAAACGCGATATGCATCCTGCGCAGTCACACTACGAATGATGCTCATTCCCAAATGAACTTTGCGTAAAACTGCATGAGTATTGAGTATGTCTGCTATTTTTTCAAGATCATATTGGGGATCAATCTCAAGATCTCTCACATAATAATGAAATGTAGCAGCCCGATGATTTCCGCCAACACGTAGAATCCCAGGAAAAGATTTCATATATCGATAAGGAACGCCAAAGCGATTCTCTATGTAATGAGCATATGTAATGTCAAACGTGGGACCAAAAAAAATGAGTTTAACATTGGATTGATATAGTTTATCGAAAATAGAATTTTTTCCAAAACATTCGCTGGAGACATCTGTAAAGAAATCTTTTTTGGGGCCAATCGCAGCCACTGAAAAAATAGGATCTATACTTCTTTGGATCCCACTCGTTCTTCTAAACGCTTCCGTCAAAACTCCCACAGCAGAGGGAGTTTCAAGAACATCAAATATTTCTCCTTTACAAAATGAATAACTAAATGTCGGCATCATGAGATTTCCATTGGGACCGATGACATTTAGAAAAACATCAATCATTTGGCCAAAAAATTCATCCCGATTCATAATTTGGGATAACTTTCCAAAATGCTTTAGATCAGAATGAACGAAAATTGAATCCGATTTTTGAATTCCAACCTGCTCCAAAGCCAATCGAATATCGTTTGCGTACAGCAACTGAGAATCATATTCAAACAATGCTTTATTTAGAGGCATGTCTTTCCTTTAACAAATCATGCTGAAAAAGAACATCTATGGCGCGCATCATATCATCAATTGGAAGCCCCGCTTCATCGACAATGGTTATAAAATCTCTGGATCCATCGGCCAAACTTAATACCCACAAAAGCGCTTCGGTTAGGCCTTTGTGACCATCTGCGGTGGCTCCCAGATTTGTATAAAGACCCCTTCTGCCCAATTGAGGCTCTCCAAATGGAGAAGCATTGATCCAAACTCGGTTATGTTCAAGAACGTCAATAATTTCGTATAAGATATCCACTGAGTCCGTCATGGCCTCAAATGAAATCAGCTCTTTATTGTCTAATGACGAATGATATTCTGGGAATAGTCCGGGTGCAGAGCGCATCATAACTCCAAAAGGCAGATTAAATCCGGGCGAACAATATTGTCGTTCATCGCTACCGCACGTTGGATCAAAAGGAATAATATGACTCCCTTTTTGATGCTTTAAAACAACTCTGGCCACACGATCTGACAAGGAGCTCCCTTTCCTCGACAATTTATAAGTAAATGGGCCACGATCGCCAATACATGTGAGTTGAAAACCAGCAATCATTTTTTCTTTTAAATAAGCACCACGCTCACTCAAATAAGCTATGGATCCAATTGTTTCTGGACCAATCACAAATCGATAGGTAAACCATCGATCTTTCATCGCAGCTATTTTTTCATAAAGTCCTGCCATCACCAGTGGTCCAGATAGTTCATTATTGGCCATGGATGGATGACATAAATACGTTGAAAACATGATTTCTTTATCTGATTTTCCTGGCAAAACCATTTCGCCAAGTTCTAAAAATCCTGTCCGAAACTCTGTATCTATCATGACATCGTAGGTACCCTCTGGAAGAGAACTCAGTTCCTCATGAGACAAACAAAATCCCCACTGTGGAGAATAGTAGCTTGTCAAATAGGGAATGGCGTTGGGTTGCTTTGGTCTTGAGAATAAATGTGGGCGCAACTCAGTCAATGAAATTCGCCCCTTAAATGGCACTGAA
>CAZDSE010000006.1:17164-18565 GCA_964507905.1 uncultured bacterium
TTATGAGTTTTAAAGTCGGCATGTTTTTTTCCAAACGGATCGATGATAAAAGCATCATTCACATGCCATTCGGAGGGGATTGTCCAATCCAAAACCTTTCTCCCTGATTCAAAACGCAATCTCTCCAGCGGAATTATTTCTGACAATATATCCAAAGATTCTCGAAAGCCCCGTCCAGTGATACTGCGAGGGAGCGGCCAAAGTCGATCGAATAAGGTTTCTAATTTTCTTTCCATTTATAAAACAACATCCCAACTGAGAGGGGTTCCTTTGGATATGGAATTTTTTACTTTTCGTCCCAAAACCAAATCAAACCACTTGGGAGATAATCCAAAACCCGGACGAATGACCCTCATATTTTCATGGGTTAAAATATCCCCTTCCTTTAAATCAGAAACAATGTAAATGGACCTACGATATTTTAAAAAATTTTTCTCTTCTTCACTTGGGCCATATTGGATACACCCTAGGGCAAGCCATGCATTTTTACTCTCACTTACCAATTCTGAAAGTTCTTTAGGTTCCAATGAAAATGCTGAATCTACGCCACCCTCAGAACGTGATAACGTAAAGTGCTTTTCGATGACAGAACCTCCCACAGCGATACTCGCGATGGGAACTCCATTTCCCAGTGTATGATCCGATAATCCCACGGGACACTGAAATAATGCCTTTAAATGCGGAATGGTTAAGAGGTTAATGGTTTCGGGTCTGGCTGGGTAGGCACTTGTGCATTTTAAAAGAACCAAGTTTCGACATCCAGCATCCCATATGACTTGAATCGTCTCCATTAGTTCTGAAAGATTTGCCATCCCGGTAGATAAAATGACGGGCTTTCTGGTTTTAGCAATTTTACGGATGAGAGGAAGATCGGTATTTTCAAAAGACGCAATCTTATAAGCAGGAACATTCAAAGATTCCAAGAAGTCTACAGAACTCGCATCAAATGCAGAGCTAAATCCGATGAGTCCCAATTCCAGACAACGATCAAAGATGGGAGCATGCCATTCCCAGGGAGTATAGGCTTTTTGGTAAAGTTCATATAAAGAAGTTCCATGCCAAAGACCATTGGGATCTGTTACCATAAACTCCTTCGATTTTAAATCGAGAGTCATGGTATCGGCCGTATAGGTTTGAAGTTTGATGGCATGTGCTCCAGCTCTTTTGGCTGCATCGACAATTTGTAAGGCTCTTTCCAAAGATTGGTTGTGATTGCCCGACATTTCCGCAATGATAAATGGCTCGCAATAATCCCCAATTTTTCTATTTGATATTTGAATGTTGCGATTAAATTTCATGATCGTGCTCTAAGCTCCATTGATACCCTTCATTGCGTTTGATCGATCGATTAATCAGAAAAATATCCGGATTTTCTTTTTTATATTTCAAGATATCACTGAG
>CAZDSE010000007.1:0-9676 GCA_964507905.1 uncultured bacterium
CCCTTATCCTCTTTATTGATGAGCTGACAAATACCTATATCCGTCTCAACCGAAAGCGATTTTGGTCTGAAGAAGATTCAAAAGACAAGACATTTGCTTTTGAGACTCTTTTTGAAGTTTTATTGGGACTTTCAAAAGTGATGGCGCCCTTCACACCATTTTTAAGCGAAAAAATCTATCATCAATTGCTGAAGGAAAGTTCAAAGAAAAAGGACAGTGTTCACCTGGAGGCGTATCCCAAATCTACAGAAAAACTGGTTGATACAGATTTAGAAGATGCAGTTCAACGGATGGAAAGTGTGATTGTCATGGTGCGAAATCTGAGAGACAAAATGGGAGCAAAAATTAAGATTCCACTTAAGACGCTGACCATCATTCATCGCAATGAGCAGGTTTTAAAAAATTTCAATATCTTAGAAGAGCTGATCCGGGATGAGGTGAATGTTCGTCGGATTGAATACGATACGAATGAACAAAAGTATATTTGTCTACAAGCCAAACCCAATCTTAAAACACTGGGTCCGAGATTGGGAAAGAAGATGGGACTGATTGTAAAAGAGATTGGAAAAATATCGGCTGACGACATCATTCAGATAGAAGGGGAGAAAACCATTTCTGTTTTGGATGAAAAATTGACGAAAGACGATCTTTTGATCACAAGACTGCAACAAAAAGGGCATGAGTTTTCTCTGTCGGATCCAACGATTACCATTTCTTTGGATCCCACCATCAATGAAGATCAAGTTCTAGAGGGACAAGCCAGAGAGATTGTGAATCGGATTCAAAAGATGAGAAAAAGTGCCAATTTTAATCTAGAGGATCGAATTGATGTTCAGTATTTTTGTGATGACGTCCTAAAAAAAGCCGTCAGTTTTCACAGGGACTATATTTCTGGGCAGGTCTTAGCCAAAAAGCTAGAAATCACCCCCGCCCCTTCAGGCGATCTCGTGGAAGATCACGATATCGACGGAGAAACGATCCGGATTTCGATTGTGAAGAAAAATAGTTGAATTATACGATAATGCATCGTATAATGAATCGTATGAAAGTGACTGCACTTATACCGGATGGGCTGATTAAGGATATTAAGGTTTTATCCAAGGGCAAGACGATTACCCAGGCCTTGATTGTTGCATTAAACGAGTGGGCTTCGATGAAGCGAATCCAAGGACTTAATAAGAGAATTGAACAGAGGCCGCTTCTATTTCAGACAGGGTTTAGTGCGCTTAAAGTTCGTCAAATCAACCGAAAAAAATGATTTTAGCTGACACGTCTATTTGGATTGAATTTTTTAAGGGGCATCATCCGTTTTTTTCGATCATGGGGAAATTATTAGATGAAAGAGCCATTGTTGTTTTTGAACCGATCTTTGGTGAGCTGCTCCAAGGGACAAGATCACTCGAAGAACGTTCCATTATTCATCAGTATTGGAATAGTTTACCAAAGATTGAACAAGAAGGAATATGGCTCGAGGGAGGATCTTTGTCTGCAGAAAAGAAATTATTTTCTCAGGGGGTGGGACTGATCGATGCAGCCATAAGCGCAGCCTCGAGAAAAACAAAACTACAAGTTTGGACATTAGATAAAAAACTTCTTAAAATTTTAGAACCGTCTGAAATTTTTCGAATACAATGACACCGGACTGAAATAACACTCTAAGGCTTCTTTCGTATTTCTTCCGCCTTCTGATAATTGCTTTGGGATCTCGCAGTATTTCCCAGTTTTTCCCAGTTTTGAGCGGATAGCTCATATGCTTCGGATTTCCAAAATGGAAATGGAGTCAAAAGTTGTTTGGCTTTGTCTAAAAATCCGTTTGATTTTTTATATTCGCCTTTTTCATGATAAGCCAGTGCCAAGAAATAATATGCAAAGGGATTGTCGGGATCGATGACCAAGGCGCGATTCAATTGATCAATGGCTTGATCCAATTCGTGAGCACGAATGGACGCTCGTCCTTTTTCTGTCGCTTTTAATGATGCATGGGTTTGGGGAGCCGGAGCGCTCTTGTAAAATTCAAGTAAGGGGTCATCTATAGAGGGCATGGGTTTCAGAATTGCACAGCTCATGATCAAAAATAAAAGACACACGTATTTCATTTTCTCCTCTTTTTCTTTTTCGGATTATGCAGTTCACAAATGACTGTCGGCTCAGAGCCTTTAATATAGGCTTCTTTTACAGAAGAAGGGCATTTTTTAGACGAAAGCGCTCCGGTTTCAGGATCAATTTCTTTAAAGACAATATTTTCTGGAATTAAAAATTCTTTCACCGTTTTTCCCTGAGTGGATTTGGCCATGAATCTGGCCCAAATGGGAAGAGCGGCTTGGGCACCCGTTAAGCCCAGCTTTTTTTCTTTATCAAATCCCACCCAGGAGACCGCCACCGTATCTGGAGTATATCCGGCAAACCACGCATCCATATAATCATTGGTGGTCCCTGTTTTTCCGGCGATAGGGAGATTCAGTCCAAACATTTGTACCCCTCTTCCGGTTCCTGATTTTATAACACCTTGCAGTGCATGGGTGACCAGAAAACTTGCTTCAGGCGGGATCACTCCACGAACTTCAATCGATCTTTTTTCCAGGACATGGCCTTCGTTATCGGTGACATCTTTAATGGAGATGGGGGTGGCCAGCACTCCCCCATTGGCCAATGTCGAATAGGCTTTGGCCATCTCAAGTGGGGTGACTTCAGCGCTTCCCAATGCGAGCGAAGGCACTTGGGGAAGGGGGCTTTCGATTCCCAACAAATGGGCGGTCCTCACCAAATGTTTGATCCCAACATCGACGGCCACTCGGGCCGTTGGAATATTAATGGATTGCTCAATCGCTTCTCGAATGGTGACTTTTAACTTTTCTTCTTCCTCTTTTTTGCTCTCATAGTTTTCAGGTTCCCAAACTTTTTGGTCATAGGTGTGGGTGAAGGGCTCGTTACTGATGACATCCGACAGATGATATTTCTTGGGATCCTTTAGAAACGCCGACAAGTATACAAACGGTTTAAAAAGTGAGCCAGGCTGGCGTTTGGATTGAATCACCCGATTGAATTGGCTTTCTGCGTAGCTTCGCCCCCCGATCAATGCTCGGACGTATCCCGTTTGAGGTTGGATGACGATGAAGGCTGCTTGAAGAGACATCTTACTACCGTCTTCGCCAGAATAAGCGGTTTTTAAATGAGGAAATGTGCGTTCCAGGCTTGCCAGAGATGTCCGAACCGCATCATCCGCAGCCAACTGGTCATCCACATCGAGGGTCGTAAAAATTCTAAGACCCTGGGTGGTAATTACTTTTTCAGAATAGTTTTCTAAAAGTTCTTTTTTTACAAAATCCACAAAATAGGGAGCAATGTTTGTGGATGTCATAATTTTTTTGGGCCGGAGGGGTTCTGTGATGGATAAATCATATTCATTTTTTAGGATGGTATTTGTTTCAAGCATTTTTTGTAAAACAAGATTTCTTCTTTTTAAAGCCAGTTTCTTGTTTCTAAATGGAGAAAAAACACCAGGGCCTCGTATAATACCAGCCAGCATGGCGCATTCTGCCAGAGTCAGGTGTTCCAAAGCTTTAGAAAAATAATACCGAGCGCCTTCAGAAACCCCATAAATACCAGCAGTCCCTTTTTGCCCCATATAGACTTCATTCACGTACGCTTCCAGAATCGTGTCTTTGGAGTAGCGGCTCTCAATAATAATGGCCATGATGGCCTCATTGAATTTTCGAACAAGACTTCGTTTTTGAGTTAGAAAAAAGTTTTTAACGAGTTGCTGGGTGATGGTCGATCCTCCTTGCACAATCGACCGGGCTTTGATGTTGGCCAGAAATGCTCTTATAATTCCTTTGGGATCCACACCCGAGTGTTCCAAGAAACGATTGTCTTCGACAGAAATAATGGCGTTCAAAAGATTTGGCGGGACGCCTTCTAGTTTTACAATTTGCCGGTCTTCTCGCGATGTCTGGAAAAATTCCGTGAGAAGTTCTGGCTCAAGTTCGATGGAGTCCAGATTTTCTTCGCGATTTTTTGCATAAGATGTAATTTCCGAAATAACATCGCCGTCTAATTCTAGTGTGATTTTAAATCCCTTCACCTCTCGATTGGGGAATTGGAAGTCGTTTAAATAAATAAACCATTTGGACGGGTGGGTTTGTTTGTATTCGCCGGGGCGTTCTATTGAATTTTCTGCGTCTGCCGAATCTGGGGTGCCTTCAACCTCGTGATATCCACGACGCTCCAATTTTTCTTTAAGATGAATGGTTTTCATGTTTTGTCCCGGATAAACATGAAAGGAATCGGAGTAGACTTTGGATGGAATGTCCCACTTGGGACCTGCAAATTTTTCAGTAACCTGACGCGTCAAGTGCTGAACGTACATGACAAAAACAATGGCGACAGGAACAATCAAAATTAGAGATAATTTAAATATGAGTTTCATGTTGACCCAAATTACTGAAGCTGTTACTTTCTAACACAATTTTTAACTCAAAAATATGAAAATAAAACAAGAACAAATTGAGCGCGTCTGTCGGTTGGTATTGGAGCATCTCAAAGAAAAAAAGATGGTTATATTTAAAGCGCCGGAGCCCCAGGTGTATCAAAAGCTGGTGAATACATTCGTAAAAAATATACAGCAAGAAGATGCCATTGATGAAGAGGCCAAACGAATTTTAGAAGAGACTCTGGCCAATGCGTCCGATGATTCATTGGACCGACAAAAAATGTTTCTCATGATCAAGCGAAAAATCGCCAAAGAACGAGGATTTATTTTATGATTTTAAGCGAAGATCGACTGTCTCATCTTGCGCACCTCCTCCAAGACAGCATTTGGAAAGATGATCTCGTTGATTTTTCAGATGATGACCAAGTGCTCCGAGAAATTAAACGAATTTTAAACCGATTTTTTTCTTCGGCAGAAGAAATTGACTCCATCGTCCGTCAAAAACTCTATACCCAAGGAAGACGGGTCGTGGAAGGCTCCCAAGATTGGGATATTCTCTATCGGAAGTATTTCGAAGAAGAACTGTCCAAACGTCGATTTTAGCCCCTATTGACTTTTTTTAGTTTGTCCCTATATTACACATGCTTTTTAAAAAAGGAGGAAAAATCTATGAAAATTAAACCTTTACATGATCGGGTACTCATTAAACGAGTGGAAGAAGAAACCAAAACCAAAGGGGGAATTATTATTCCAGATTCCGCCAAAGAAAAACCCCAAGAAGGCGAAGTGGTCGCTGTTGGAAATGGGCGGTTTTTGGAAAATGGAAAACTTCAAGAGCTTGATGTTAAAAAAGGCGATCGAATCTTATTTAGCAAATATTCAGGAACCGAAATCAAATTAGATGGCGTAGAACATTTGATTCTAAAAGAAGAAGAAATCTTAGGAATCGTACAGTAATATAATGAGGATAAAACCATGGCAGCAAAAGAAATATTGTTTGATCAAAATGCAAGAAATCGAATTTTAAGAGGCGTGAATGCTTTGGCAGACGCGGTGAAAGTGACCTTGGGTCCCAAAGGACGAAATGTGGTCATTGAAAAATCATTTGGCGCACCGGTTGTAACCAAAGATGGCGTTACCGTCGCAAAAGAAATCGAAATGGAAGACAGATTTGAAAATATGGGCGCACAAATGGTGAAAGAAGTGGCGTCTAAAACCAGTGATGTGGCTGGAGATGGAACCACAACGGCAACCATTTTGGCTCAAGCCATTTATCGAGAAGGATCAAAGCTCGTCGCTGCGGGATATAATCCCATGTCTTTAAAAAGAGGGGTGGATCAAGCGGTAAAAGTGGCTATAGAGCAGCTTAAAAAAATGAGCAAACCCACCAAAGACAAAAAAGAAATTGCCCAAGTGGGGACCATTTCTGCCAATAACGACCCTGCCATTGGAAATATTATTTCCGATGCGATGGACAAAGTGGGCAAAGAAGGGGTGATTACCGTTGAAGAAGCCAAAGGCACTGAAACCACGCTTGAAGTGGTGGAAGGGATGCAATTTGATCGTGGATATCTGTCTCCTTACTTTGTGACCAATCCAGAGCGAATGGAAGCGGTCTTGGAAAATCCATATATTCTTTTATGTGAAAAGAAAGTTTCTGTCATGAAAGACCTCTTGCCTTTATTGGAACAGGTTGCACGTGCTGGAAAATCTTTTTTGATTATTGCTGAAGAAGTGGAAGGGGAAGCCTTGGCGACATTGGTGGTCAATAAATTAAGAGGCACTTTAAATGTGGCGTCTGTAAAATCTCCTGGATTTGGTGACCGAAGAAAAGCAATGTTGGAAGACCTGGCTATTTTAACCGGTGGGCAAGTCGTGTCAGAAGATTTGGGAATAAAACTTGAAACCCTAACCCTTACGGATCTTGGACAGGCCAGAAAAGTTACTATCAATAAGGATAACACAACCATTGTGGATGGGGCTGGGAAGAAAAAAGACATTGAAGCCAGAGTGAAACAACTTCGTTCTCAAGTTGAAGAAACCACATCGGACTACGATCGAGAAAAGCTTCAAGAGCGTCTTGCAAAACTGGTGGGTGGAGTGGCCATCGTTCGGGTGGGAGCTGCCACAGAAATCGAAATGAAAGAGAAAAAAGACCGAGTTGAAGATGCGTTAAATGCGACCCGAGCTGCCGTTGAAGAAGGCATTGTTCCTGGAGGAGGCGTGGCTCTTTTAAATTGCGTGCCGGCACTATCAAAATTGAAACTGGCTGACGAAGACGAACAAACGGGAGTGGATATTGTAAAACGAGCCTTGGAAGAACCCATTCGTCAAATCGTAGAAAATGCTGGGGTTGAAGGATCCATCGTCGTGGATCGCGTCAGAAACAGCAAAGAAAGTGATGCCTACGGGTTTGATGCGGCCAATGAAGAATATACGGATCTTTTGAAAGCAGGAATTATTGATCCCACAAAAGTCACCCGATGTGCGCTTCAAAATGCGGCGAGTGTGTCTTCATTATTGCTGACCACTGAAGCCATTGTGGCCGAGAAACCCAAGAAAAAAGAAGCGGCCGATGGACATTCACACGGCGGCCCAGGCATGGGAGATGAGTATTAATAGGTAGTTATTTTTATTAGTGTTTTTCATAAAAAGAGGTGCTCAAGTTTATTGACGCCTCTTTTTTTTTATGCTACCGATTTAACTTCATGCGACGTCATTTTTTAAAATTTATTTTTCTAATCATTGCTACTTATTCATTCCCTTCGATCGCTGATTTTACTTTGTATTGGAGAGATCAAAATTATTTTTTATTTGAGAGTCGGGGCTTTTCCACTTTGGATTTAAATGGTGCAGGCGCTCTTCCAAATGATACTTTTTATTCCACGGTTAAAATTCATATGAAGCCCTCTTTTAGCATTACCGATCGGCTGTCTATTCATTCGGCATTTGATGCATTTTCCAGTCCAACGCCCACCACATCTCAAGAAGAGGGTGGACTGATGGGAACGCAAGCGACCGATGCAAACCAATATGGTCCGAATTTGCCCAATTTGCCTCGGCAACTTTTTGGAGGAACGTCCGGGTATGGCCATTCTTCGCTCACGGCTGGGGACAGTAATTTTTTAATTAGAAATGCATTCGTGGAATATATCGGCGACTGGGGAATTTTTAGAGTGGGTCGTCAACCCAGACAATGGGGATTGGGAATTCGATACAATGCGGGGGACAAAGCGACAGACAAATTCAGCGACCGAACCGATACGCTTTCCTATGAATTGGGTTTGGGAAATTTTAAAGTCGCAGCACTGTATTCAAAAATTTTAGAAAACAATGTGAAATCAGATCAAGATGATGTAACAAGTTACGAAAGTTATCTCAATTGGAATGATCCGGAAAATGATATTGATACGGGGGCGTTATTTACTTACCTCCATTCCGTCGCACAATTTATCAAACTACAAACATTTGATGGATACTTTAAAAAGAAGTGGTCCAATTTAAAATTTGGTGCAGAGACGGTTATTTCTACAGGTCAGCCTGGAACAATTGCTGGAAACAACGCATTTCAAGTTGGACTGGCCACAGAATTTTCCTATCAAGTTCGTCCGGCAATCGAAGTATTTGCCAAAACGGGTTATGCGTCTGGGGCTTCTTTGGCTCATCAGGGAAAACTAACGTTATTTGCCTTTAATCGAAACTATGACATCGCGGTTTTGATGTTTAATCAAGGTTTGGGTGAGTTGGGAGCTTCAAAAGGAACGGGTACTACAAATATCATGGGAGTGGATGCCTCTTCTGACCCGGATGTGAATGCCATTTTAAGTGCATATTATTTAAATGTCGGTGGAAATTATTCATTCAATGATCGGATTGGGGTGGGGATGGGTATTGCATATGCCCAATCTCCAGAAAATATCACTGCCGGTGGGGACAAAACCTGGGGACAAGAATTGGATTTTAAAGCATGGTATCAATTTTCTGAAAATATAAAACTTAAAGCAGACCTTGGGGCATTTTTCCCCGGTGATATTTATTCTGGAACTCCCCTGGTAAGCCCTGCAGCTGGGACAGATACCGCAGTGGGTGGTCAACTAAACGCGATCGTTACTTTCTAATTGAAAATCGCATTCATACATAATAATTTCATTCCATGTGGTGTATATACATTCTTTCGACGAACCTTAAAAAAAACAGAGCACGAAGTTCAGCACTTTTGGTTAAAAGATGCCAAAACCATTCCGCACGAGTTTGATCTTTATTTTAGGGTGGATGAAGGAGACTACGCGACTCCAGATATTCCCGCGCATTTAAAACCATCCATATATTATGCTGTGGATACGCATCTTCCCCGGTCCCGAAAAGCGATGGAAGCGTTTTTACCCAATTATGACAGCATTTTTTGTGCGCAAAATTTGATTGTCGACACATGGAAGAAAAAATTTAAAAATGTTTATTGGATTCCATTTGGCTATGACCCAGAGGTTCATAGAATGGTTCCAAACTCAGCAGAACCAAAATATGATTTGGCATTTGTCGGAAGTTTGGGAGGCCAAGATCGAAAATATATTTTACAAGAGATGAGAGAACGATATCCAAATTCCTTTATAGGGACCTATCCATTTCTTTCAATTTCAGAAATTTATAATCAGGCCAAAATCGGGCTTAATTATTCAATTTATCATGACATCAATATGAGGATGTTTGAAGTATTGGCGTCAGGAAGAATGCTTTTAACCAATCGAATCAATGATCCCATGATGGAAAGTTTATTTAAATCAGGTGAAGAAATTGTGATTTATGAAAATTTAGACGATCTTTGCAAAAAGGCCGATTACTTTTTATCCCACTCTGAGGAACGGGAACGAATTTCCAAGCAGGGGCATGAGATGATCCTCCAGGGACATTCTTATTTAGATCGGGTTCAGTCCATGCTGGATCTCGCACAAAAGGTGATTTAGGTCATTTTGAGACGGTGCGTCATAAACATTTTGATGGATTTTTTGGTTTCTCCTTGCTAGGATTTTTTCGTGTTTGAAGTCGAACATCTAAATAAGAATGATTTTGAAAAGGTTGTATTTTGCAAAGACAAGCAAGTGGGACTGAATGCCATAATTGCCGTCCATGATACGACATTGGGACCTGGGACAGGCGGATGTCGTTTTTATCCCTATGCAACAGAAGAAGATGCGCTGACCGATGTGTTAAGACTTGCCAAGGGGATGACCTACAAATCTGCCATTAGTC
>CAZDSE010000007.1:9686-15565 GCA_964507905.1 uncultured bacterium
AAGCGGTTGTGATCGGAGATCCCCATCATCAAAAAACAGCAGCACTCCTTGAACGATTTGGAGAATTTGTAAATACTATCGGAGGAAAATACATCACCGCCAAAGATGTGGGCGTCGATGGACACGATCTTCAAATCATTGCCCGAAAAACAAAACATATTTTGGGAATTGAAGGGGCCCAAAATTCAAGTGGCGATCCCTCACCCGCAACAGCGTTTGGGATTCTTCAGGGGATACGTGCCCTCAACAATGAAATTTTGGGAAAAAAATCTTTGGATGGAGTGAGTTTTGCCATGCAAGGAGTGGGATCGGTCGGGCGTTACTTGGCACAAGATCTATATAAGGAAGGGGCAAGGCTAACCATTTGCGATGTGGATCAGGAAGGATTGGAATTGTGTCTAAGCAAAGTCAAAGCGCAGGTAGTCAATCCGAAAGATATTTACGATCAAACATGTGATTTTTTCGTGCCATCTGCAATGGGGGCGATTTTAAATTCCGAAACCATTCCAAGACTTCACTGTAAAATTGTGGCCGGGGCAGCCAACAATCAATTGGCCACCCCGAAAGATGGATATGATCTCATGAAGCGTGAAATCTTCTATGCCCCTGATTATGTGATCAATGCGGGAGGTATCATCAATATCGCATACGAACGCGGAGGCTACGATCACGAAAAAGCCTTTAATCACATTGGTCAAATCTATCAAACCATGATTGAAATCGTTCAACGTTCAAAAAAAGAAAACATCCCTTCATTCATCATCGCCAACCGCATGGCCGAAGAAATCTTAGCCGCTGCCCGTAAAGGGCAGAAAGTAGTGATTCATTAGGGTGATTTTGGTTTTCGTAATTGACCGACTAGAGATTAAATGTCATAGGGAAGTTGGACGTAGAACGTTGTTCCCTGACCGACCTTACTTTCAAAAGAGAGAGTCCCTCCATGGGCCTCAATAATTTTTTGACTCCAATAAAGACTTAGTCCCAATCCTTTAGAATGTGAAAGGATGTCTTCTTTTTCTAAAAAAGGCTGGAAAATAAGTTCTTTTTTGTCATCACTGATTCCCATCCCAAAATCCTGAATTCGAATGATTACGTTTTGTTCTTTAATTTCGGTTGAGAATATAATCTTGGCTGCTTCAGAGCTGTATTGGAGTGCATTCTCAACTATATATTCTATGACCTTCTTAAATCTTGTTTTATCGCCCATAATATCTACTGGTTTTTGTAATCGAGAATATTGAAATTCAATATTTCTCTCTTTTCCCAATTCTGCCGCATTTTCCGCTGCCTTATCCAGTAGCGGATTTAGACTGAATCTTTGTTTATCAAATATTTTTCTCTCAGAAATAAGCATGGCGATATCCGTTGATAATGCCGAGAGCTTTTCTAAACGACGCGTACTTTTTAGTCCCATTTCTATAACCTTTTTTCTCTGATCTGGACTTGTGAGAATATTTTCCTGAAAAGAAAAGAGACTACTTTTTATAATAGTTAATGGGGTATTCATTTCATGAGAAATAAGAGAAATAAAACTCTCTTTGGCTTTATCCAATACTTGAAGTTTGGAATATGCTTTTAAAAGATCCTGTGTTCTTTCCAGTACATTTTTTTCTGACTCAGATTGATGGTATGAAAGGTTTAAAATCATTTCCTGACAGGATTTCATAATCTCTCCAATCTCGTCATTTGTGAAATATCGATCAGAAATTAACTCATGTTGCTTTACAGCCCTCAAAAGTCTTTGGATGGGGAAAAACACCAGTGGCGATAGAATTAAGATTGTTCCGGCAAACAAAAAGAGCGCCTCTACAATGAGGATGAGAAACAATGCGTATGATATCGATGGAAAGGCAAGAGAAACAGTCAAAAAAAGACTGAGAATAATCAAAGAACCAAGCGCCAAAGAGACCTTATAAAACAAGCGATAAGGTATTAAGAGAAAAAAAGAGTTAATCTTCTTCACATTACCATATCGGTAATTACTAAATAAAACTAAACAATCACGAGAGTACCCTTGTCAGGAGATATTGCAGTGTAGGGGGCTTGATTGTATTTGTATATACAAATATATTTACAATTATGGAAAGACCTGGTATATTATAACTGATGTGGAACAATAGAGGTTGGGCGGAAAATCACATAAGGAAGCACGGCGTTACAATTGAAGAAGCTTGGGAGGTGGTATTTGAAGATCCATCAATCGTTCCATTGATGATAGCCCCGGATCAGCTTCATTTTCCTCCTTTTAGGAGGTATTGGACGATAGGGAGGACCAAAGAAGGAAGAAGTCTTTTGGTTGTATGGGAAAGACATAGAGAGATTAGAAATTTGATTACAGCATTTGATCCCTCTCTAGAAAGGATAAAAATATATGAAGAAAAAGTTAGAAAAAATAGATAAGAAAACACAAGAAGGAAATTGGGAAAAAATAGCTCAAACCTTTGAAAAAGAGGAAGGTCTTGCTGTTATGAGAGAAAGTCGAGCTTTATCTCCCGCTGAAAGAAGGGAATTGTTGGGAGCCAGCAAAACAAAACTGATTTCTGTTAGAATTCCTGAGGAAGACATCTCTGCTCTAAAAACCATTGCAGAGGAG
This sequence comes from uncultured bacterium, assembly GCA_964507905.1. Taxonomy (GTDB): domain Bacteria; phylum Bdellovibrionota; class JACOXK01; order 2-02-FULL-40-11; family 2-02-FULL-40-11; genus CAZDSE01. The sequence continues at coordinate 12,280 of CAZDSE010000007.1, forward strand.
AATGATAGAAAATACCAACAGTTGGTAGTGCGAGCGATTGAAAGATTTTTAGAAGATTATTGGCGGATTGGAAAAAAGATTAAAAAACCAGCGTAGTTAATTATTTCCATGTGATTGTTCAGCAATACACACGAGATTATCGCCGCGGTTGAGTTGGATGGATCGGGAGATCAGATATTCTTTAAATTTGCGAATGGGCCAGAGATCGCGGGAGAGTTCGTAGCCAAAATGATCGATGTTTTCATTTAAAATGAATTTTTTTATAGTGAAGCCGGCTTGGTTTAGGATTTGGGATAAAGTATTGGGCGTAAATTGCCACAGATGACGCATGGGATCCAGACCACCCCATTGGGTTCTTTTAAACTGCACCATGTAACCAGCGAAGTTGGGGACGGTGATGTAAAGAATGCCGTCTTCTTTTAGGAACCCTTTTATGGTTTTAAGAAAAGATACGGGATCTTCTATGTGCTCCAAGGTTTGATTGATGACAACGATATCTGCATGGTTTTTGGGGAGCGATGTTTTATAAATATTTTCTTCTAAAATGGGAACTTGAAATAATTCCTTTGATTTTTGAATGGCATATGGATTGATTTCAATGCCGATGGCAGTATAGGACTGCTGTTTCGCTTCATAGACCAAGGCCCCAATGGCACATCCCACGTCGACCAATGTTCCGGTCGGTTTAAATTCTCGAATGTGATCCAAGATGTGTTTGGCGTATCCAATGAACGTATCTTTTCTGCGAACGCGATCATCCACATCGCGGGTTTCTTGATAGAGATCTGTTTCTAGCGAGCTTTCATAGGGTCGAGGGAAGGTCTGGGTGAGGTCACAATTTTTGCACTGAATGATCGTGAATTTAAATTTCGTTTTCTTTTGGCCGGATACGCTTCTTTTGTGCTTTCCTGAAAATATTTTTCGGTATTGGGATGTGTTACCGCAAAGGCAGGTTTGAGAGTAAGACATACAAAACTGGATATCATGGCTGGTGAAGGTATACAATACAGTACAGTCCGTTTTGTCCGGCAGAGACGATAGCGACAGCGTGTCTCAAAGGACAAAACGGACTGTACCTGTAAGCTTATTTAACTTTGGCAACCGCTTTGGCCAGATTCAAACGGCCTTTGCTGACCACTTTGTCTTTAAACGCCGCAATCGGAGTGACCGAATCCATCAGGATCTTTTTTATTTCCTGAGGTGTGAGACTGGGTTTTACCGATAAAAGTAACGCTACAGCACCCACCACATGGGGAGTGGCCATTGAAGTTCCATCCATGACTTCGTATTTGTTATTGGGGACGGTACTATAAATGGTTGCTCCGGGTGCGGCCAAGTGCACGGTTGTTTTTCCATAGTTTGAGAAAAACGCCAACGAGTCACTATCGGTCGAAGCAGCAACGGCAATCACATTTTCTTGTTTGCTGCCTGCGGGATAGAGAGGCTTTTTGTCATTGTTATTCGTTTCATTTCCCGCAGCGCATACGACGGTGACGCCTTTTTTGAGTGCTTCTCCAATGACGTCTTCCAAGGCTTGGGAGAATTCATAGTCTCCCCAGCTATTGTTTAACACCTTGGCGCCGCGACTCACGGCGTATTCAATGGCTTTAATGGCATTGGCAACATCCCCGCTTCCATTGGCATCAAATGCTTTTATGGAAAGAATGGAAACAATTTGGTTTATGCCAGAGACCCCAATTCCATTATTTCCAACGGCTCCAATGGTGCCAGAGACATGGGTTCCATGAGAGTGATCATCATAGGGCAGTTTGTCATTGTGGACAAAGTCCCATCCGATGACATCATCAATATATCCGTTTTGATCGTCGTCTATATCGTTATTGGGGATCTCATTTGCGTTGCGAAGAACGTTAAAGCTTAGGTCTTCGTGGTTATAGTCGATCCCGGTATCAATAATCCCCACAATGACATCTTTGGATCCCTTGGATGTTTCCCATGCTTTGGGAGTATCTGTTTTTTGAATTCCCCAAACTTCTTTCATGTCCGGATCTTCAGCTGGTGTGAATGCAGATGGAGGTTCGATGGGTTCCGGATCATTGGTCGTGGGAGGGGTTGGATCAGTAGGTGGCCATGGGAACGGGAACTTACCATCTCCTGGGGGCCACGGAAATTGTCCATCTCCCGGAGGCCATGGGAATGGAAGTTTTCCATCTCCGGGTGGTGGAAATGGAAAGGGCCATGGGAATTCTCCATTGTCATCATCATCGTCGTCGTCATCGTCATCGCCAACGATGTGAATCGTAAAATTGGGTTCTGCATATTCCACTCCGGGATGACTTCTCAAGGTTGCCAGTACTTCTTCGAGAGAGTGATTTTTATACGAGATAATATTTAGTTCAGGAAGTAGAAGTGATCGATATACCGGAGTTGCTGAAATACTGCCCAAGAGTGAATGGTATGATTGGAGCGACATCGTTCCCATTTTAAATTTTACAATGACTTCAGTCGGATTTTGGATGGGTGCCGCGTTAATTTGTACAGCAAAGCATACGAAAAACCAGAAAAGGAAACGTCTCATAAGACCTCCTTAAATTTACAACTGGTTTAAAGCGTAACTGCTTTGAAAAAAGACTTTCGAATTTGAAATACTTGTAAAAGTATACCAGTGAACAAAATCTGTTGTAAACACTTTTTAAACGGTGGTACTTTTTTTATATGCTGGATATTCTTATTCAAAGTGCCACTATTTATGATGGAACGGGGGCCGCTCCATTTATTGCGGATATTGGGATTAAAGGGGATAAGATTGCGTCTCTTGGAAAAATAAAAGAACCTGCCAAAAAGACTATTTCAGCAAAAAATTTGATTCTTTGTCCCGGGTTTGTCGATATTCATTCTCATTCGGATTATTTTTTACTGATTAATCCCACGGCCGATAGCAAAATTACCCAGGGGGTGACGACAGAAATTGGGGGAAACTGCGGCTACTCGGCGGCACCCATTTGGGGGGAATCCAAAAGTCGCAGAGAAGAAGAGTATAAAAAATATTACGAGCTAAAACTCGGTTGGAGTTCACTCAAAGAATATTTTAAACGTCTGGAGTCAGAGGGCATTTCTTTAAATTACGCGCATCTCATTGGACACAATACATTACGACAATCCACCATGGGGACGGTGAGTCGGGCTCCTTCGACCAGGGAAGTATCTGAAATGGCAAAAGGGGTCAAAGAGGGAATGATAGACGGAGCGGTTGGAATTTCCACAGGACTCATTTATCCACCCGCATGTTATTCAAAAATTGAAGAAGTCGTTCATCTGGCCAAAG